>JAHFEP010000001.1:18343-36130 GCA_023248415.1 Nitrospirota bacterium | reverse complement strand
AGATTATAAGCGATGAGGTGCGTGTTACAGATACAATTGGAAGAATGAATAAGAATAATTTTTATGTGATACTTCCTCATGCAGAAACAAGCTGTACTCTTACAGTTGCAGAAAGGATAAGGAACAGGGTGGAAAGCTACACCTTTTCAAAGAATAATGGTACGATTAAAAAGACAATAAGCATAGGCGCTGCGTGCTTCCCGACCCATTCAAATGAGTTAAAAAATCTTGTAAACAATGCAAATGAGATGATAAACAGGGCAAAGGATGCAGGAGGAAATAAGGTCTGTTTGCCTAATTAGAAATATACGGAGAAGAGTATAATGTTTAATAGAGCAATAATATTAATAGTAGCTGGATTTATGATATTAACCTTTGGCTGTTCAAAAAAGGTTGTAAAGAATGAGGATGCAATAGGTGAGGATGTATCAGTATTACAAGAAAAGGAAAAAGATGTTGCAGTGAAAGATGATACAGCAAAAGCAGCAGAAACAAAAAGTTCAGATAATAAACAGACTGCTGCATCTACGGCAAATAAGGATATTAAGCAACCTGAAGAAAAAAAGGGGAGTGTTGCTGTAGATGAATATATCATAGGCTCAGAGGATGCCCTTGAGATAATGGTATGGAGAAATGAGATACTTTCCCGCCCAAGGGTAGTTGTCAGGCCTGATGGCAAGATATCACTGCCATTAATAGGCGATATCCATGCGGCAGGTTTAACAGCAAAACAATTAAAAGAAGATATTGAAAAAAGGCTTAAGGAATATGAAGAGCTTCCAAATGTGACTGTTATTGTGGCAGAGATTAACAGCTACTATATCTACATACTTGGTGAAATTGCAAGGCCTGGGAGATACCAACTCAAGAGCAATATCTCAGTATTACAGGCAGTTTCATTGGCAGGCGGATTTACAAACTGGGCATCGCCTAACAGCATGGTTGTATTAAGAAGGAACGGTGAAAAAGAAGAAAAAATAAAGGTAAGATACAAGAAGATAATCTCAGGCAGCAGGCCTGAGGACAACATCGTATTGAAACCAGGTGATACAATAATTATCCCATAAGGAAAGGTAGAGCAGAGTATTGATATCTAAAATAGTGAAATATTGGATTGCGGTTTTAGCAGCATTTATCTTTTTTCCAGTAATAGCAGATGCAAGGATTGATTACACAGTAGTCCCCCGTTTATCAATAGAGGGGAGGTATTCTGACAATTACTATAATAGGGAAAAAGACTATAATGCTGGAAAATTCAAGGATGATGCCTTATTAGTAACGGTATCCCCTGGCATACTTTTATCCCTGATTACAAGGGATGCTACTTTGGACTTAGACTATAATCTGAATAGCAGAGGCTATTTTATAGAAAGAGAGGATAACAGGTTTGAATATTTCAACCAGAGGGGAAACGGTATTTTTAGATATAATGTTTTTAGGGATTTTAGCGTCTTATTAAGGGATGAAATAATAAAAGATGAAGAAATTACTATATTAGATGAGACGCTTACAAGAGAAGAGCGAAGGATAGAGTATATTAGAAATATTGGCGGCGGGGAATTGATTTACCGTTATGGCGATGGAAGAGAGGTCTCTGCTGGTTATCTTCTTACAATAATGGATTATTTCAATAACATAGTAGATGATAATAAGAGGCATGACTTTACTGGCCGTATTACACATAACTTTAATATTAGAAATGTTGGTGAAGTGAATTACAGGCATTCTATTGTTGATTATAAAAGACTGAACGACCCTGGCCAGGTAAGCAGGGATGATCTTTATGAAGATGAGGTGAGGGGCAGGTTTACTCACCATTTTACGCCGAGGTTTTCAACAGGGTTAAATTATGGCTATATAGAATCGCATTATGATGAGCCATTAGGCAGCCTGCCGATAGACTATCATGTTCATGATGCAGCAATTGAGTCTACATACAGCATCAGCCGTTTTCTTATCGCAGATGGAAGGATAGGGTTATTTCTCAGGGAGGTATTAGGAAGGGAGCAATATTTAAGGGAGAGAGGGATAGAAGATGATAAATGGGAGAATGGCCTGATATATAGGGCAGGGATAAGATATACTTATCCTACCCTTTTAGGCATGGCAGCGTATGAAGGCGGCTATGGCGCTAACTACATTAATCCAGAGAGACTTGAATACTATAATTATTGGCGGTTGAACGGAGATATGACCTATCATCTTATAAGAGACCTTTTGATGCTTTCAGGCCATGGTTATTATATGGTTAATAGATATCCTGATTCCCCTAACAGCAGGAGGGATCATATATGGAATGCAGGAGGGGGAATAAGTTATCGCGCAGCAGACTGGCTTCTTCTTTCTCTTGAATATAATCATACTGCAAGAAATTCTAATATTTTAGGATTGCATTATGTAGAAAATTCTTATCTTGCCAGAGTTACAATAAGCTATAGGCATAGCACTGCTGGTAGAACAGAAATAATAAGAAGAGGAGATGAGAGGGATGCAGAGTAGTCAATTTACCATAAAGGATTATATAGATATTTTGTTGCGAAGGTGGAGGCTCATAATCATTATGCTCTTGGTTATTCCGCCGATAGTCTATCTTATTGGCTTGAGGTTGCCTAAGGCATATCGTTCTACAACGCTCATAATTATTGAACAGCAGCAGATATCTCTTGAGTATGTCAGGCCGACAGTAGGCACAAGGATAGAAGAGCGATTGCAGACTATCTCTCAGCAGATAACAAGCAGGAGCCTTCTTGAAAAGGTAGTTAATGCTTTAAATGTGTATGGCTCATCAAAGATGCCAATGGAGTCAAAAGTAGATACAATGCGTAGTAATATAGAAATTCAGGTAAGGGGAACCAATGCCTTTACATTATCATTTAAGGGAAAAGACCCTGAAATGGCGATGAATGCTGTAAATATGATTGCCTCCATCTTTATTGAGGAAAACCTTAAGGTAAGGGAGCAGCAGGCAGCAGGGACATCAGAGTTTCTTGAAAATGAGTTAAAATTGATAAAGGGAAAATTAGAGGCAAAGGAGAACGCACTTAAAGAGTATAAGACTAAATATGTTGGTGAACTTCCAGAGCAGATGCAGGCGAATCTGGCGTCATTAACCAGATTTCAACTGGAGCTTCAGACAACAACGGAGGCTTTACGGTCAGCAGAGGACAGGATGGTTATAGTTCAGAGGCAGATAGAAGATAGAAAGAGAGAATTGGAAAGGCTGGTGGAGGCAAACCCATTACAAAACAGATTAGATGCTCTAAGGACACAGCTTACTGACCTTCAGTCAAGGTATTCTGATAAGTATCCTGATATCCCTCGTTTAAAAAGGGAAATAACAGAAATTGAGGAAAAACTCAAGAATGAGACGGAATCAAAAAAAGACGAGCCGAGGGCAAGGCTTAATACAGACCCTCTTTATCAGAATATGCTCAACCATTTTAATAATATTGAATTTGAGATAGCAACCTTAAAGGAGAGACAGAAGGGTATCTTGGAGCAAACAAAGCTCTATCAGCAGCGTGTAGAGAGCATACCTGCAAGGGAGCAGCAGTTGATAACATTAAGCAGAGACTATGATAATCTAAAGGCAAATTACAATTCGTTATTGAATAGAAAGCTTGAGGCGCAGTTGTCTGAAAACCTTGAAAAGAGGCAAAAGGGAGAAAGATTCAGGATAGTAGACCCTGCAAACCTTCCTCAGATTCCTTATTGGCCTGATAAGAAGATGATTCTGTTAGTTGCTATTTTACTTGGTGGTGGTACAGCATTCGGATTAGCCTTTTTATTAGATTTTATTATTACAGGCTTTAGAAAACCCTCAGAGGTTGAGGATGCAATAGGCCTTCCTGTGCTTGCAACTATACCCGATTTTTCTCTGTTTAGCGAGAATGCAGGGGGTTTTAAAGGATTTATACATACATTTTACAAGAGGGGATAATGGTAATAAAAAGAGTCATAGAAAGAGTCAAAGAAAAGGTAGAGAATTTGCAAGATGCCTTTAAAAAGGATGTAATACCTCCAGTTGAGAAGGCGCTGCTATCAGGGAATGTTCAGACAATAATAACTGAGCAGTACAGGCTTTTACGCTCAAGGCTTAGTGGTTTAAACGGCAACCATGCCAGCAATGTTTTTGCTGTAACCAGTACAAGGAAAGGAGAAGGTAAAAGCTTAACATCTGTTAATTTGGCCATTGTTATGGCAGAGGATACAAAAAAGAAGGTGCTCCTTATTGACGGCGATATGAGGAAACCGTCTATTCATACCTTTTTTAACTGCAAGTCTGAATATGGTTTGGTTGATATATTATCAAATAAGGTTGATATTGAAACTGCTGTGATACATTCTAAGATAAAGAACCTTAGCCTTTTGCTTGCTGGCGGGCCTGTTGAGAGTCCTTCTGATCTGGTAGCAACGGCTTTATTTAAGGAGATAATTGAGAAGTTAAGAAAGAGGTTTGATTATATCATTATTGATTCACCGCCAATTATCCCTTTTGCTGATATGAACATCATAGGCGATATAGTGGATGGTATATTATTAGTGGTCAGGGCAGAGAGGACACCTAAGGATATGGTAATTGAGGCTTTAAAGAGCCTTAATAAGGAAAATGTTCTTGGTGTTGTGCTTAATGATTCAAAGAAGAGATTATCTAAATTCTATTATTAAATTATGATTAAGATATTTAACAGATATTTATCTATTAAAGATATACTCTTTTTCTTTATTGAGAGTATTTTGATCTTTTGCTTTGTGTTATTGGCAACATATATCCGTTATAAAATATCTAAATATGGGCTGATAAATTATAATGCTGTTATTCCTAAAATTGTTCTTATCACTTTTATATGCCAATTAAGCCTTTACTACAACGACCTGTATAATACAAACATTATAAGGACTAAGCAGGAGACTATAATAAGGTCATTACAGGCGCTCGGCGTTGCTGCTGTTATCCTTTCCATTATCTACTATGCTATTCCAGATTTGATAATTGGCCGCGGGATATTTCTTATAAGCATTATATTCTTGACGATTATCATTATTTTGTGGCGTCTTTTCTATTCATGGATAATCAATATAAATGCCTTTGATGAGAGGATATTAATTTTAGGAACAGGGGATACTGCAAAGGATATAGCAAAAAGGATTCTCAATAAAGAGAAGGTTGGATATGATATAGCAGGGTTTATTAGTGTAGATGACTCAATAAAGGTAGGCACAAGCCTTGTAAATCCAAAGGTCTTGGGGAAATATAATCAGATGTGCGAGATTATAGAGAGGGATAATATCAGTAAAGTTATTGTTGCCGTTTCAGAGCGGAGGGGAAGGCTCCCGGTGGATATGCTTCTTAGATGCAGGCTCAGAGGGGTTAAGATAGAGGATGATACAACCTTTTACGAAGGGATTAATGGAAAGATACGGATTGAGAGTCTGAAACCGAGCTGGCTAATCTTTTCCGATGGGTTTAGTAAGTCACGGCTTTCATTAACAACTAAAAGATTACTGGATATCGCCGCCTCTTTTATGTTATTAATAACAGCGTTTCCTGTAATGGCCATTACCGCACTTCTTATTAAACTTGACACAAGAGGCCCTGTCTTTTTTAAACAGGATAGGCTTGGTTATGATGGAGAGATATTTGTGCTCTTAAAATTCCGTTCTATGAGGGAGGATGCAGAGTCAAAGAGCGGACCTGTGTGGGCAAAGGAAGAAGATGACAGGGTTACAAGGATAGGAAGAATTATAAGAAAGATAAGGGTTGATGAGCTGCCTCAATTGATAAATGTTTTAAAAGGCGATATGAGTTTTGTAGGCCCCAGGCCTGAGAGGCCGTTTTTTGTTGAGCAATTAAAGGAAAAGGTGCCATACTATGGTCTCAGAGAATCAGTTAGGCCAGGGGTAACAGGCTGGGCGCAGATAAGATATCCTTATGGCGCATCAGTTGAGGATGCCCTTGAAAAACTCCAATATGACCTTTACTATATCAAGAACATGTCATTTTTGTTAGACCTTACCATCATATTTGAAACTGCAAGGGTAGTTTTATTAGGCAGGGGTTCAAGATAGAGATTGACTTTTTCCAGCCTCTCTTATAATATTATATATAATATGAAAAGGATCAGAAAAGCAGTGTTTCCTGCAGCAGGGCTTGGGACAAGATTTTTGCCTGCTACCAAGGCGTCTCCTAAAGAGATGCTTCCGCTTGTTGATAAGCCTTTGATACAATATGTAGTAGAGGAGGCAGTTGATTCAGGTATTGAGGATATAATAATAGTAACAGGCAGGGGCAAACATGCTATAGAGGATCATTTTGATGTCTCCTTTGAGCTTGAGCATAATCTGAGGGAAAAGGGGAAAACAAAGCTCCTTGAAGAGGTGCAGCGGATATCAAATCTTGTAAACTTCAGCTATGTAAGGCAGAAGGAGCCTCTGGGTCTTGGCCATGCAATCCTTTGCGCAAAACAGCTTGTTGGAGATGAGCCCTTTGCAGTTTTGCTCGGTGATGATATAATAGATTCTAAGGTGCCTGCTTTGGCACAGATGATAAAAATTTATAAAAAATATGGAACAAGTATATTAGGCATAGAAGAGGTGCCAAAGGATAAGACCCAGCATTACGGTGTTATAAAGCCGGAGAGGATGGAGGACGGTGTTTTCAGGGTGCTTGATTTAATAGAAAAACCAAAGCCAAAAGAGGCGCCGTCAAATCTGGCTATTATAGGCAGATACATACTTGAGCCTGAGATATTTGATGTTTTGGAACATACAACGCCAGGAAAACTTGGCGAGCTTCAGCTTACTGATGGTCTTAAGAACCTTCTTTCTTCGCAGCAGATATACGGATATAAAATCAAAGGTAATCGTTATGATGCCGGCGATAAACTCGGGTTTTTAAAGGCTACAGTTGAATTTGGTCTTAGGAATCCCGAACTTGGCAGGGCATTCAGGGATTATCTTAAAAAATTAAAGTTTAATTAGGTTACTATGGTTGCATTGCCAAAAGGACGTTTGCATCAATTCAATATTATTACTGAGACAATAGTTAAGCAGCAGGGTGACGAAGGATTTTTGCACAGGCTGCCTGATGAAACCGCATTTCCTTTGCTTGATTTTTTTGAAACAATAAATGACTTTATAATAAAAGTTGATCTGCCAGGAATTGACAAAAAAGATGTGAATATCAAGCTTTGCGGCAATACCGCTGTTATTGAAGGTATTAAGAGAGACAGGATAGAGGAGGAGAAATTTAATTTTATATGTATGGAAAGGGCATTTGAGAATTTCAAGAGGATAGTGAGGCTGCCATTGCCAATAAATCCGTTTGCTGCAAAGGCAAGATATGAAAATGGCGTATTAACAGTAATGCTTCCAAAGATTGAAGAAAAGAGAGAACGAGAAATCAAAATTGAGATTGAAGGAGGTGCAAAGTGACAGAACGAATTGAATCAGAAGAAGAGCAGCAGATTGTAATACCGAACAAGTTACCTCTTTTGCCAGTAAGGGATATAGTTATATTTCCATATATGGTGCTGCCGTTATTTGTAGGCCGCGAGATGTCTATTAAGGCAATAGAAGATGCGCTTGCAGGAAACAGGATGATATTTCTTGTTGCCCAGAAATCATTGGATGTAGAGAATCCTGAGCCCAAAGACATATATGATATCGGCACGGTAGGGATGATAATGAGGATGCTCAAGCTTCCAGACGGCCGCATAAAGATACTGGTGCAGGGCATTGCAAAGGCAAAGATACAGGGATATGTCCAGAAAGAGCCGTACTATCAGGTGAACATTGAACGGATAACAGAAGAAAAGGTTCCTGAGGTTACATTAGAAATAGAGGCATTGATGCGCACCATAAAGGAACAAGTGGAAAAGATGATTACGCTCGGCAAGATAATCATCCCTGATATAATGGTTGTTGTTGAAAATATAGATGACCCTGGAAGGCTTGCAGATATTATTGTATCAAATTTAGGATTAAAGGTAGAGGCTGCACAGGAGGTGCTTGAGATTGTAAGCCCTGTGGTAAGATTAAAGAAGGTAAACGAGATATTAAATAAAGAGCTTGAACTCCTTTCCATGCAGCAGAAGATTCAGGCAGAGGCAAGGGGCGAGATTGATAAGACACAGAGGGAATACTACTTAAGGGAGCAGCTCAAGGCTATCCAGAAGGAACTCGGCGATGTAGATGACAGGGCAGAGGAGATAAGCGAGTTTAAGAAGCGTATAGAAGAGGCAAAGATGCCTGAAAAGGTTGCAAAGGAGGCTGAGAAGCAGCTTAAACGTTTAGAGCGGATGCATCCTGATACTGCCGAGGCCTCTACAGTCAGAACATATCTTGAATGGCTTGTTGAGCTTCCATGGAGCAGGAGCACAAAGGATAATCTTGATATCAAGGCAGCAGCAAAGGTATTAAATGCAGAGCACTATGATTTAGAAAAGGTTAAGGAGAGAATACTTGAATATCTTGGCGTGAGAAAATTAAAGGAAAAGATGAAGGGACCCATACTCTGTTTTGTCGGGCCCCCTGGTGTTGGCAAGACATCGCTTGGAAGGTCTATTGCAAGGTCTATCGGCAGAGAATTTGTCCGCATATCCTTAGGAGGCATCAGGGATGAGGCAGAGATAAGGGGCCACAGAAGAACTTATGTTGGCGCTTTGCCAGGCAGAATAATTCAGGGGATTAAGCAGGCAGATTCCAGAAATCCTGTGTTTATGTTAGATGAGGTGGATAAGATAGGCGCTGATTACAGGGGTGACCCGTCTGCTGCGCTGTTAGAGGTCTTAGACCCGGAACAGAATCATGCATTCAGCGACCATTATCTTGGCGTGCCATTTGACCTTTCAGATGTAATGTTTATTACAACTGCAAATATCATTGACCCTATCCCAGCAGCCTTAAAAGACAGGATGGAGGTTATTGAGCTTTCTGGTTATACAGAAGAGGAAAAGGCAGGGATTGCAAGAAACTTTCTGATTCCAAAACAGCTTGAAGAACACGGCATTACTGAAAAGAATGTAATTATCTCAGACACAGCATTAAAGCAGCTTATATCGCAATACACAAGGGAGGCAGGCGTAAGGAACCTTGAAAGGGAGATAGCAAATGTTTTCAGAAAGGTTGCGAAGATGATTGCTGAGGGGAAGGTGAAGCGCTATCAGATTTCACCTGCTAATCTCCACAAATATCTTGGCGTCCCGAAATTCCTGCCAGAGATGGAGCAGGAGAAGGATAATATTGGTGTAGCCACCGGCCTTGCATGGACTGAGTCAGGCGGCGATATAATATATGTTGAGGCAACTATAATGAAGGGCAAAGGCAGCCTTACACTTACTGGACACCTCGGTGATGTAATGAAAGAATCTGCCCAGGCTGCATTGAGCTATATCCGTTCTGCGGCAAAGAGCCTTGACATTAAGGACGAAGCCTTTTCTAAATATGATATACATATCCATGTCCCTGCAGGTGCGATACCAAAGGACGGCCCTTCCGCAGGTATAACAATGGCCTCTGCCATTGCATCAGTATTCACAGGAGTGCCGCTTGACAAAGAGGTGGCAATGACAGGAGAGATTACCTTGAGAGGCAGGGTGCTTCCAATCGGCGGCTTAAAAGAAAAGGCGCTTGCAGCAAGAAGGGCTGGCATTAAAACAGTGATATTGCCAAAGAGGAATGAAAAGGACCTGGAGGATGTGCCGAAGAATGTGCGCAAGAATATGAACTTTGTCTTTGTAGAGACTATGGATGATGTATTAAAAACAGCGCTAAAGAGAAAAAGGTCTCCTAAGGAAAAAATAACACCCCCTGTTGCAAAGAGGGCGGTAAAGAGGCTGTCAACGATCAGCACTGCAATACATTAATATCGGGTTTATATGAAACTATCAGAGCTTGGAGAGACAGGTCTTCTGAAAAGGATAGAGACATCTCTCCAAACTGTTGACAAAGGGGTTTTTATTGGCATAGGAGATGATGCTGCTGGCGTAAGATTCGCAAATGGCACAGATCTCCTTATTACAACCGACCTATTAGCAGAAGGCATCCACTTTGATTTAAGATACACCCCGTTTTATAAGCTCGGTGCAAAGGCATTATTAGTCAATATCAGTGATATCGCAGCAATGGGCGGTATTCCAAGATATGCGCTAATTGCCATTGCAGTACCGCAATGTCTTAAAGTGGAAGATATAGATGAATTATACAGGGGGATAAAGAATACATCGGCTTCTTATAAGATTTCCATAATCGGCGGTGATACTTCAGCTTCAAAAAGCGGGCTGATGATCAATATAACCCTCCTTGGGGAAGCACAAAGAGGATATGTAATAAAGCGAAGCAGCGCCAAAAAGGGAGATAAGATATTTGTAACAGGGACGCTCGGTGATTCATCTGCTGGCTTAGAGCTTTTAAAAAAAGGAAAGAGAAACGGGTATCTTATTCAAAGGCATCTTTTACCCGCACCAAGGGTAAAAGAGGGGATATTTCTTTCCAAGAACAGGCTTGCAGCTGCTATGATTGATATAAGCGACGGAGTTGCGACAGACTTAAATCATATATGCGAGCAGAGCAGTGTTGGCGCAACAATCTATGAAGATAAGATACCCATTTCAAAGGGATTGAAAAAGGCAAAATTAAAAAAGAGACCATTGGACTATGCCCTGTCAGGCGGCGAGGACTATGAGCTGCTATTTACTGTAAGAGAAAGGAATATAAAAAAGATTTGTGATGCAATATCAAAAGGCAGGTTGTCTGCAGCAATGATTGGCGAGATTACTGAAAAGAAAAAAGGTATTTTTCTTATTGACAGTAGAGGCAGGCAGAGGCCGCTTTTGGCAACTGGTTTTGAACATTTTAAATCATGAATTAAAGTTGTTCTTTGATGAAGTTATTTAATCTTAAAGAAAAGCTGTATGAACTCCTCAGTCTGAAAGATTCTTCACACCACATAGCGCTCTCCTTTGCCATTGGTGTATTTATCTCTATTTCTCCATTTCTTGGATTCCATACTATTGCAGCGCTGCTTATTGCATGGATATTCAGGCTGAACAAGGTCGCTATCATGATAGGAACCTACACAAACAACCCATGGACATTTGCGCCTGTTTATGGTTTTGGTTTATGGCTCGGCCTAAAATTATACGGAATGAATGACTCAATACCAGATATAAGCTGGAGCAGCATGAAGATTATGGACATCTTTAATTATCTGAAACCATACTTTATGCCGTTTTTTGTGGGCAGCCTGCTGCTTGGTCTGGCTGTGGCAGCAATTTCCTACTTTGCTATGGACTATGCAGTGCAGCAGTATAGGAAGAGAAAGGCTGCTAAGGATGCCTCTGATACAGCATAGCTTTTACCCCGCCACCATTGCCTCTTCCTCTGTCCTCTGGGCTGTGTCCTCGTTAAATCTCACTGACACAATCTTTGATACGCCGAGCTCTTCCATTGTTACGCCGTAGAGGGCGTCTGCTGTCTCCATTGTCCTCTTGTTGTGTGTGATTACTATGAACTGGGACTTGTCCACCATTGTTCTTAATACATTTGTAAACCTGCCGATGTTTGCCTCGTCAAGCGGCGCGTCTATTTCATCAAGCATGCAGAATGGGGTCGGTTTTATCAAAAAACTTGCAAAGAGAAGCGATATGGCTGTTAATGCCTTTTCACCGCCTGAAAGGAGGTCAATGTTTTCTAATCTCTTTCCAGTGGGCTGTGCAACAATCTCTATACCGGATTCTAATGGATTATTTTCATCAACAAGCACAAGTGATGCCTTGCCGCCTCCGAAAAAGGATTTAAACACCTGATTAAAGGTCTCATTCAGGGTGTTGAATGTATCTATGAACAACTGTTTTGTTGTCCGGTTTATCTTGCTTATTGCCTTTTGCAAATCATCAATGGACTGCATTAAATCTGTATGCTGTTTTGTCAGGAATTCATATCTCTGTGTCAGCTCCTGATACTCTTCTATTGCTGACAGATTTACAGGTCCGAGCTCTTCTACCTTTGTTTTTAATGCAGACAGATTGTTGTTTGCCTCATCCATGTCAATGGTGAATTCGCCGAGGCCTTTTCTTACCTCATCTAAAGAGGTGTGATAGTTTTCAGATATGGTTGCCTTTAGATGTTCTGTCTGGAGTCTCAGCTCTGTGTCCTTTACCTCTAATTCGCTTATTGCCTTATGAATATCCTCAAGCGTTTTTCTATGCTGTTTAACATCTGCCTCTATCATTTTTAGCTTATCTGTTTCTGCTGTAAGCGCTTCTATCCTTTCTACCTTTATGCCCTTTAATTCATTGAGCTGCTGTGACAGTTCATTTATCTGAACCTCTAAGTCAGAGATTGCCTTATTAGATTCTTCTATCCCCTTTTTTGTCTGGTTTATCTCATCCTCTCTGTTCTTTAATTGATTCTTATTGCTGTCAATTGTCTTCTCAATGCGATGGATGTTCAAAAGTGCATTCTCAGCCTTTTCATGAATGGATGTTACACTCACCTTTATATGCATAACCTCGCCCCGCAGCTCTTCTACTGAAGTCTGGATTTCTCTATGCTGTGCCTGAAGGTCTGCAACCTTAGCCTCGTTTTCTTGTTTTTGCCTTGTAAGGCTTTCAAAGTTTTGCTTTGCAGAATTAGCCTCATCTGCAATCCTTGCCTTTTCCTTTGCAATAACATCCTTTTCAGTCTTTACAATATCAAGCCTTGCCTCTAATCTCTTTAACTCGTCTATTAATGTTTGCACATCCCTTTCAGTTCCTATTGATTGTATCTCTGTTTGATGGATAGCAGCCTCTAATTTTTGCTTTCCATCCAGTACCTTATCAAGCTCCGCCTTTGACTCCTTTATTTTGTTTTCTAATTGTTCAACAACTGCCTTCTTCTCAGCAACTGATATTTCAAGCTCTTTTAATTCACGGCGCCTGTGTAAAAGGCCGTTTCCATTCTCCTTCACGCTTCCTGCTGAGACAGCGCCACATGGGTCAATAACCTCTCCTGATAAAGTTACAAGTGTCTTGTTTATGCCGTTTTTATTCCAGATATTTATGGCTGAATCCAGATCTTCTACTATTAGAACATCGCCAAGAAGATATTCGGCAACCTTCTTGTAGTTATCTTTATATCTTATCAGTTCCAATGCATGCCCTACTACCCCTGCATCGCCGTTTTTTATATAAGCCGCCCTTTCCTTTTCTTTAAGCTCTAATGGAATAAATGTCCCCCTTCCAGCCCCTTCTTGTTTGAGGTATTCCACTGCCTTTTTTGTATCATGATGCGTTTCTGTGACTATATTCTGAAGCCGCTCGCCCAAGACCGCCTCTACAGCCATTTCATATCTCGGCTCTGTCTCAATTATGTCTGCTACAAGACAGTGGATTCCTGTTAATGCATTTGATGCATGTTCCCTTTTGCCAAGTATATTCTTTACACCCTCCTGATAGCCTGTGAGGTTCCTCTCCATATCAGAGAGTGAGTTTAATCTTGCAGCATTAGAACTAAGCTGCTCCTTTTCTGAAAGCAGCCTGTCCTCAAGCTGTTTAAGCTCAGCCTGTAATCTATCCATATCTTTTATGGTACTTGCATAATCATTTCTCTTATTATCCAATACCTCTCTGATTGATGAATTCTGCTCTTCTATGTCCTTTAATTTTCCCTTTGCCTTATTATACTCATTCAGCAGTTCTTCATTTTCTGCAAGCCTTTTAACCTCCCCTTTTTCTGTTTCAGACAGCATGGATTCAAGGGTATTTATCTGATTGGTTGTATTTGTTATCTCTGTGATAATCCTGAAGACCTCTGACTTTTCTTCTTCAAGATTATCCTGTATATTCTGCTGTTGGGAAAGAAGCGATCCAAATGCCTCCTCTTTTTGCTTAAGTGAGTGTTCCTTTTCCTTTAATTGAGCCTCAAACTCCTCCCTCTCCTTTATTGCAAGGGTCTTTTGATACTGCTGCTGCTCAATCTCCTTTTTGATATGTTCAATCTCTGAAGAGCCCCTTTCCATTTGCCCATTAAAGGTATTTAACTGGCCTTTAAGCATCTCTATGCGGCCCTCGTTCCTGTGTATCCTGTTCTCAAGCTCAAAGACCTTTGTGTCTATCTCTGAAATCTCTTTTTCTTTTTCTGTAATGAGAAGACGTCCCTCTTCAATCTGGCTCTCAATCTTTGCAATATCTGCTGTTGCCTTTATATCTTCGTCCTTTTTGCCTGTCAGTTCTTTGTTAAGCCTGTCCCTCTTTTCTTCCATGGATGTAAGATTTTTTGATGCAAGCCTTAGCTCAATGTCTTTAATCTCCTCTTTCAGTTTTTTATATTTTTCTGCTTTTTTTGCCTGCCTGTCAATGGAGTTTATCTGCCTCTTTATCTCGCTTACAATGTCATTTACACGGAGGAGGTTCTGGTTTGTCGCCTCAAGCTTATTCATTGCCTCATTCCGTCTGATTTTGAATTTCATTATGCCTGCTGTCTCTTCAATTATTACCCTTCTGTCAGTCGGCTTTGAGCTTAATATCTGGTCCATCTTGCCCTGCTCAATTATTGTATGCGTTTTTGCGCCTATCCCGCTGTCAATCAACAGGTCTCTTATATCCTTAAGCCTGCAAGGTATCCTGTTTATATAATATTCACTTTCGCCAGAGCGGTAGAGCCTCCTTGTTATCTGAATCTCCTTGTATTCTCCAAACCCTGCTGGAAGCTGGCCGTCAACATCAGTGAGCATTATATTTACCTCTGCCATGCCAAGGGGCTTTCTGTTGTCTGTTCCATTAAAGATTACATCCTCCATCTTTTCGCCCCTTAATGTTTTTGCGCTCTGCTCTCCGAGCGCCCACTGTATTGCATCAGAGATATTGCTCTTTCCGCAGCCATTTGGGCCGACAACAGCAGTTATGCCTGGCTGAAAGACAATGGTTGTCTTGTCGCAAAAGGATTTAAAACCAAGAATCTCTAATTTTGATAGACGCATCTGACCTCCTTAGAAATAGGCAATAGGCTAATGGCATAGGGCAAAAGGGAAAGTAATTAGTTAAAACCCTTAGCCTTTTGCCTTTAGCCTTTAGCCTTTAGCCTATCTAATATCATATTTCTTTTTAAAAGTAAAGGGGAAAAATACAATTAGATGTATAAGGCTTGATAGAATACCACAACATATTGATTATTTTACTTTTCTTCTGCTTTCCTGTTCTTCTTGTTTTTTGCCCTTATTAGCGAGAAGTCTATCTTTCTTCTTTCTGCATCAATCTTATCAACCATTACAGTAACCTTGTCGCCGAGCCTGTACCCTTTTTTCGTATTTGTGCCGATGAGCGAATGTTCCTTCTCATGAAATACATAAAAGTCATCATGAAGCTTTGTAATATGCACAAGCCCTTCTACAAATATACCCTCTAATTCAACAAAGAAGCCAAAGGCTGTAACCCCTGAAATATAACCTGTATAAACCTCATTAAGATGCTCCTTCATGAAGTTTATTTTAAAGAGATTAACAACATCCCTTTCTGCCTCCATTGCAATGCGCTCCCTTTCAGACGAGTGTTTTGCTGTTTCAGGGAGGGTCTCTTTGAGATACTCTTTCTCCTTTTCTGATATGCCCTCTTTTTTCATTGCCATCTTTAATATCCTGTGAACTGCTAAATCAGGATAGCGTCTTATGGGTGATGTAAAATGCGTATAATTTTCTGATGCAAGGCCAAAGTGTCCGGCATTTTCCGTAGAGTATCTTGCCTGTTTCATGGAGCGCAGGAGTATATGATTTACAAGCCTCTCCTCAGGCCTCTCCTTGACATCTTCAAGAATTTTTTGAAGTGTCTTTGGCTTCAGACCTTCTTTTCTTTTAACAGATAGGCCGAAGCCCCTTATCACTTCAGTGAAGTCTTCTATCTTATCCCTGTCTGGTTCTTCATGGATGCGGTAGATAAACGGCGCTTCAAGCGATGTAATGTATGAGGCCACAGCCTCATTTGCCGCAATCATAAACTCTTCTATTATCTTGTGCGCAATGTTTCTCTCCGCTTTTATAATATCTGCCGGCTTGCCCTGGATATCAAGGATTATTGCAGGCTCTGGAAGGTCAAAGTCTATGCTGCCCCTTTCCCATCTCTGGCGCGAAATCAGCAGGCTAAGCTCCTCCATGAGCTTAAAATCCTCCATGAGTCCGCTGTATCTTTCACAAAGCTGCGGATTGTTATCAGCGAGGAGTTCCTTGACCTTTGTATATGTCATCCTTTCATTGCTGTTTATACAGCTTTCGTAAAATTTATATCCAATCCTTTTGCCCTTTTTATCAAACTCCATCTCTGCTGTTATGGTGAGCCTGTCAACATTTGGTTTCAGGCTGCAGATATCATTTGATAACTCATAAGGAAGCATTGGTATTGCCCTGTCAGGAAAATATACGCTTGTCCCGCGGCTGAATGACTCTCTATTTAATGCCGAGTCAGTTTCAACATAATAGCTAACATCTGCAATATGCACCCAAAGCGTGTAATGGCCATTTGTCTGTTTTTTTATAGATACTGCGTCATCAAAGTCTTTGGCATTTTCGCCGTCAATGGTAACTGTCTTTAGCTCTCTTAAGTCTGTCCTTTTCTTTAATTGTGAATCTGAGATTTGAAATTTGAGATTTGATATTTCTTTTTTAACATCCTCCGGAAATTCAGGTGTAAGCTCATACTCCTCCATTATAAGCTCTGCCTCTATGCCTTTTCTGTCAGGAAAGCCGAGTGTTTTTACAACAGCGCCTGCAGGATTCCTTTTTTCCCTGGGGTATTCAATAATCTCTGCTACAACAATCTCTCCGTCCTTTGCATTGTTCCAGTTGTCTTTGTGAATATAAATGTCATAGGCAATCTTTGGGTCAGATGGCATAACAAAGGCAAAGCCCTTGCTTTTTTCAAATCTTCCAGTAATCTTTGTATGCGCCCGCTCAAGGATTCTTATAATCCTTCCCTCTTTTTTATTTCCTTGTCTGCTGCCTTCTATCCTTACAACTACCTTATCCCCGTTCATAGCGCCCAGCATCTTTTTTGGAGGTATAAATATATCCTCTCCGCCCTCCTCTGGTGTAATAAAGGCATAACCGTCAGGATGGGCATTTACAATCCCTGTGATAAGGTTTATCTTCTCAGCAAGGACGTATCTGTTCTCCCTTGTTTTTATGATTGCGCCTGATAGCACGAGTTCTTTTACTAACCCCTTGAATTTCTTGATTTCTTTAGGCTGGAGAGCAAAGAGTTCAGATAGTTCTTTAAAAGTGAGCGGTTTGTGTACTTTTGCGGAAATCTCCTTTATAATTCTTTCTTTTGTGACTGTATCATATACCCTTGTCATTTATGACATATTACGCTATAATTATAATTAATTCAAGGGAGAAATGTATCCAATGTCAGAGGCAAAAGGCAGGATTCTTATAGTTGATGATGAGAAAGGCATAAGGGACTCTATCTCATCCCTTTTGAAGAAGAGCGGTTTTGAAGTTGATGATGCTGCAAATGGCGAGGAATGTTTTGAGAAGATAAAGAATAATATACCGCACCTTATACTTCTTGATTATAAGCTTGACGGTGAAAACGGCATTGATATATTAAGAAGGATAACAGACAAGTGGGAAGAAGTGGCAGTGATTATGCTGACAGGCGCAGGTGCAGCAGATGTAAAGCTTGCAGCAGAGAGCATAAAGACAGGGGCTTATGAATATATCACCAAGCCCCCTGATTTTGCCGTTCTTCCAGTTTTGATAGAAAAAACAATTGCTCTCCATCATGAGAGGCTTGAAAGAAAGAGGGCTGAAGA
>JAHFEP010000001.1:9697-18243 GCA_023248415.1 Nitrospirota bacterium | reverse complement strand
AGGCTTCTTGAGCTGTTTGGAGGCAATATCTGGGTTGAGAGTGATTTTGGCCATGGAAGCAGGTTTAATTTTGTTATCCCCTACTATAAGGATTTCAACCTTGATTTCTGCCTTGAAAAGGGGATTAATGAGGCAAGAAGGAATCAGCTCCCCTTTTCCCTGATAATGGCGATGATTGAAAATACAAACGATTTGAAGAAATCGCTTAATGAGGAAGAATATAAAAAGGTAGTTGAGGATATAGAGAGGCTGTTTAAAAATGATTTAAGGGGAAGAAAGGATGCTGTCTGTATTTATAAAGAAAAGATAGTCGGCATTACTGCAGGCGCTGATAAAAAGGGCGCAGAGGCAATAATGCAGAGGATAAAGAGGTCATTGGAAAAATATAAAATTACAGAAAAAGATATAAATATAAATGTAAAGCTTGGCACTGCATCTTATCCGGACGAGGCTATTACCAAGGAGGAGCTGCTAAATACAGCAGAGGGGAGAGCACTGGGGGAGAAAGAGAATGCAACTTGAAAAAACAGGATAAAAGCATATTAGTTGTTGAGGACAACCCTTTAAACATGGAATTGATTGCAGATATCCTTGGCACAGAAGGGTATCTGATTTATCAGGCGTTCAACAGCGAAGAGGCGCTTACACTCCTCAAAAAGATAAAACCTGACCTGATATTAATGGATATACAGCTTCCTGGCATGGACGGCCTTACTCTTACCCGTTTGTTAAAGGGAAGAGATGACTTTAAGCACATACCTATTGTTGCAGTTACAGCTCATACCATGAAGGGTGACAGGGAAAAGGCACTTCAATCAGGCTGCGACGGCTATATCTCAAAGCCTATAGATGTAAAGGTATTTCCCTCTGTTATAGAATCATTTATATCCAAGCGAGGTGCTGTATGAATAAAGAACCTAAGATACTTGTTGTTGATGATGAGCAGCAGAATCTGGAGCTCCTTTCTGCATACCTTGAAAAGGCAGGCTACAATAATATTGTTACTGCATCAAACGGCATTGAGGCATTAAAGCATTTTGATGGGACTCCGCCTGATTTAATCCTTCTTGATGTAATGATGCCGAAGATGAACGGATTTGAGGTCTGCAAGAAATTAAAGGATGACAGCAGGACAAGGCTTATACCCATTGTAATAATCACTGCCCTGCGCGATGTAGAGGACAAGATAAGGGCGCTTGACTTAGGCGCTGATGAGTTTCTTTCAAAGCCCTTTAACAGGGCAGAGCTTATGGCAAGGGTAAGGGCGCTCTTAAAGATGAAGCTCCTGAATGACAACCTTGAGGCAGCAGAGGATGTAATATTTACGCTTGCAAGAACCATTGAGGCGCGGGACAGATACACAGAAGGACACTGCGAAAGGGTCTCTGATTTTGCCATTGGTCTTGCAAAAGAGATCGGGCTTTCAGAAAATGACCAAAAGGCGCTTAAAAATGGCGGCATCCTACATGATATCGGAAAGATTGCCATTGATGAGGCTATCCTAAATAAACCGGGCAAGCTGACACCTGAGGAATTTGAAAAGATGAAGCTCCATCCTGTTAAGGGCGCTGAGATATGCAAGAATCTGAAGACCCTTACGGATGCGCTTCCGATTATCCGCTCCCACCACGAAAGATGCGACGGCTCAGGTTATCCTGACGGCTTAAAGAAGGATGAAATCCCTGTTATAGCAAGAATAATGGCTATAGTTGATGTCTACGATGCCATAATTACAGACAGGCCTTACAGAAAGGGCCTTCCTTTTGATACTGCAGCAAATATCCTTAAAACAGAAAGCCAGAAAGGCTGGTGGGACCCTGAGCTTGTTGATGCATTTTTTAAGATGCTGAAAAAATAAGATTGTCATTGCGAGCCAAAGGCGAAGCAATCCACAAGTAGGGGCGTATAATTATACGCCCCTACACCTTCGGTTTCAGAAACCACCACGATTGCTTCGGGACTTTGCCCCTCGCAATGACGCTTACACGAAATAAGCGGAGGCTTTCTTGGATTCCATCCTCAATCCCTCAAATTACTCTTTTAATATCTATGCGGTCTTTCCGTTAATTGCAAGTATATTTGTGTTCTTTCTTGGGTTTCTTGTTTTATCAAAGAACCCCAAATCCCTAACCCATATTTCATATTTTATCTTTAATCTAAGCATCGGCTTATATCAATTTGCAGAGGCATTTCTTTTTTTTTCAAATAATGAAAAAACGGCTGCCTTAATCTCAAAATATTATCTTCTTTTAGCAGTTTCATATATAACTATCAACGGTTATCTCTTTTCCCTTGCCATGTTAAATAAGATTAAGGAGGAGAAAAGATTCCTTTTTATAGGCTACATCCTCTTCTCTATTTTTGTATTTTACGGGTTTTTTACTGACCTTATTTTAAAAGGCGTTCATCAAACCCCATGGGGATATTATCCTACCGGAGGCAGTCTTGCCTTTTTATATATCTCTGTCTTCATATTATATGGACTTATAACCTTAAAAAACTTCTATGCTGCCTTTAAAAACTCAGAGACATCGGCAAAAAAGGCGCAGATGAGCTATATCCTCATTGGCCTTCTTATTGGATTTGCAAGCCTTGTAGGATTTCTGTCATGGTATGAGGTTCATATCAATACATTTGAATTTCTGCCGATTACTATATATGTCTCTATCCTTGCCTATGCCATTGTCAAATACAGGTTAATGGATATCAGGACAGTATTCCATAAAACAGTAATGTGGGTAACAGTATCTGCTATTGTTATTGTGCCTTTATATTTTGTTATGAGGGTGCTGCATATATGGGAGCACTTATTATCAATAGAAATAACCACCGTTATCCACTTAATGCTTTTCTACCTTTTCTATCTTTATGTAAAAAAAGTTCAGCCGTATATAGACCATCTCTTTCAGAGAAGCAGATACAATCTTTTAAAGGTGATAGATGATTTTGTGAATGAGAGCGTCAAGCTTAAAGGCATTGAGGAGCTTTCAAGATTTACCTGCGACACTCTTAAAGAGACATTCTATGCAGAAGATATTTTTCTGCTTTATCTGAATGAGAAGAGGACAAAATATATCTCCATGCAGATTGTAAGTAGCTCAATCGGCCAGTTGATCAGTCAGATGGATAAGACAGAATCTATTTCAATAGACGCAGACAATCCTTTCCTGATTGAGCTTGAAGGATATAATAATGTTGTTGAGAGGAAGGGTATTCCGCTTATCCCAAATCTTGCTTCTGTTAAAACAGAGGCAGATTCTTTCTTTGCCAGGCTCAGGGCTGAATTGTGCGTGCCTGTGGTATTTCAGAATCAGTTGATTGCAGTGATTACCATTGGAAGAAAAAAGAATCTAAAGCCATTTGACACTCAGGATATAGAGATGCTTGAGAGGCTTAAGTTAGAGCTGTCTGTAATCATGAGCAATTCAATGATGTATGATAATATAATAAAACTGAATAGAGAGCTGATGGGATTCAATGAAGTCCTTGACAATGAGGTAAAGAAGCGGACTGCTGAGCTGTGGGATGCGTATAAAAAGCTTCAGGAGCAAAATATCCTCATCAAAGAGGCAGACAGGCTTAAATCAGAGTTCCTTGCAAATATGAGCCATGAGCTGAGGACACCATTGAATTCTGTAATCGGTTTTTCAGAGCTTCTCCTTGATACAGCCCATCTTGATGAGAAGGATAAAAAATATGCATCAAATATCTACACAAGCGGCAGACACCTCCTTGAGATAATAAATGAGATACTGGATTTTTCAAAGATAGAGGCAGGCAGGATGACCACCAATTTTGAGGATTTTTCTGTTGAGGTAATCTTTGATGAAGCTGTATCTGTTATGAGCCACGCAATTCTTAAAAAGAAGCTCAGCCTCGGCATTGATATTGCTCAGGATGTATCATCCATTGTCTCTGACAGGACAAAGGTTAAACAGATAATATATAACCTCCTTGCAAATGCAGTTAAATTCACGCCAGAGGAAGGCAGGGTTGCTGTAAAGGCAGTAATGACGAAGAGTTTGAAGGATGATTCTGACTATATTCAAATCAGCGTTAAAGACACCGGCATAGGCATAGATAAAAAGGACCATGACAAAATCTTCAAGCCCTTTGAACAGGTGGACGGTTCTCTGTCAAGGAGCTTTGAAGGCACAGGTCTGGGTCTTGCCCTGACAAAGAGGCTTGTTGAATTCTTAGGCGGCGCTATATGGTTTGAGTCAGAATCAGGCAAAGGCAGCACATTTTATTTCATTTTGCCGGTCAGGCCTGTTCCTGAAAAAGTGAAAGATATGAAAATTGTCTCACTTGACATGAGCCAGTTGGTTCAGGGTGTTATAGGCATGTTTGAGGCAGAGGCAAGGCAGAAGGATGTTAGTATTATCTTTGAAGCAAAAGGTGAAGAGGCTAAAACTATAAAGGCAGACAAGGAGGTCTTAAGGGGGATTTTAATAAATCTTATTAATAACTCTGTAAGATATTCTAAAAAATGGGAAGAGGTAAAGGTATTATTGCACGATGATACTAATGGTTATATCCTTGAAATAGAAAATACTGACAGGGCGATGCACATGGCCACACCTTCGGTTCTTTTTTCAACAGGGGGCAGAAATAAAGCAGGGGTTGTTCACGAAGAATCCCTGCATGCTGTAGGGCCTGTCAGTCTTGCAGAGACGAGGGATATATTAAAGACATATAAGGGCTGGATTAACATGGAGAGAAGAGGGGAGGGGAGGTTTGTGGTGAAGATGTTTGTGCCGAATGATAGGCTAAGGGCTAAAGGCTAAAGGCTAAATCTACACCCTAATCAATAGTCCCTTTGCCTCTGCAACAATGGTTTCGTCTTTGTATGCTGCTGCCTCTGCCTCTACCCACTTTTTATCCTTTTTCAGAATTCTGCCTGTAATCTTTAAGCTCTCGCCTGAAAAAACAGGTTTTCTAAACTTCGTCTCCATCTTTGCTGTTACAGCATTTATGCCGAGTTCAAACGCAAGCTTTACCATCGCCTCATCAAGGACAGTCGTGATAATCCCTCCGTGGATAATATCTACAAAACCCTGATATGTCTTGGTTGGCGTGAATTCTGTTGATATGCTTTCATCTTCCCTGTTTATTATAAAATCAAGCTGTAAGCCATCCGGATTTTTCTTTCCGCAGACAAAGCATTTATTATCGCCCTGCAAGATAATCTTTGTCACTGTATATTCAATGCCTCCATCAACTGCATTTGTGCCCTTAGCATGTCCTGCTTTGCTACTATCAGATTCATCCTGTTCTGATTTAATGTAAAATTTATTACAAGTATGGTATCTGTCTTTACCTTTCCCTCTTTAATCCCTTTTTCCAATATCCCCTTTAACTCATCGCTCTGTCCTGCCATTTCCTCCATGAGCTTTACCTTTTCCTTGCTAAGCTGATAGTCCTGATATACCCTTTTAACAGTAGTGACAATTGAGTTTTTTATCTTATTTAATCTTGCCTCTGCAAGTTCCAAATCAAGCCTGAGATTTGCAACACGTCTTTTCCCAGCGCCCATTATATCCCTTAAGTCCACACCTGCATGTACAGAGACATCAGGTTCGCCCCTTTCCTTATCCCATCCTGTGCTTAAAGAGACATTCGGCCTGAGCCAGTTCCACACCGTTTCTTCGCCGAGCTTATTCTTTGTTCTTTTTATTTCGTCCTCTGCCTCTCTTAGCGCAACTAAATTTTCCAATGCGATAGAAATCGCTTCATTAATTAAAAGATTGTCAATATCAGTTTGCGGTTCAACCTTTTTCTCCTTTTCTTCTATTTTAGGCGGCAAAATGAATTCCTCTATCTTGCCGACTATGCCCTCATTGGATTGGGCGAGGGAGTCTTCATGCGACAATAGGGATAAAATTATTAAAATGAAAATTGTAAATTTTCTCATTTTATAATTACCACCTTATCAAAGCCGAACCCCATCCAAGCCCGCCTCCAAAGGCTGCAAGGATAATAAGCGAATCCTTTTTGATCCCTTTTTCTCTTGCCGCAATATCAAGCGCCATTGGTATGGATGCCGATGATGTATTTCCGAATCTGTCAATTGTAACAAGCATCTTGTCTGATGGTATACAAAGCCTCTCTGCAACCCTTTCCAATATCCTTAAATTTGCCTGATGGAGTATAAACAGCTCTATATCAGATATGTTGAGCCTGTTTAATTTTAACGTTTCCATTATTGATTCTTCAAGTTTTTTTACTGCATGTCTGAAGACCCTGTTTCCGTCCATGTGAATTGTGATAGGGAGTATCCTTGACCATGCTGCAGGAAGTTGAATTAGATTTCCCAGTGTGCCGTCAGTATGCATTTGCACGGATATAATCCCCCCTCCCCCTTTACCTTTTGACTTTTTCAACACTACTGCGCCAGCGCCGTCTCCAAATAAAATATATGTATCAGGATTTCTGGGATTAATAAACCTTGATTTTACCTCTGATGCAATTATAAGCGCTCTTTCTGCCATGCCTCCTTTAATAAACTGGTCTCCTGCTGAGAGGGTATACAAAAATCCCGCACAGGATGCAGATATGTCAAAGGCAAAGGCATTCCTTGCCCCGAGCTTATTCTGGACAAAACAGGCAGTAGCAGGAAATGGCATGTCAGGGGATGTTGTGGACACAATAATCACATCTATATCTTCTGCCTTGACCCCTGCTGTTTTCAATGCATTTTTTGCTGCCTTTGCTGCAAGGTCTGAAGATGCCTCATTTGCTGCTGCAAAACGCCTTGTTATTATGCCTGTCCTTTTTTCTATCCAGCCTGAATCAACTGAAATTGCATCTTCTATCTCTTTATTTGTTACAACCCTTTCAGGTATATATGAGCCAGTGCCGATTATCTCTGAATAGACCTCTGATGAACCCGTCATTTTTTTTATTATAACATTAATGCAGATTTTGTCAAACACAAGAAAAAGATTGATATTAACACTGATTTTTGGTATTCTGAGATATATTAAATGAACAAACCAATAAGATTTGACAGACATGCCAGACGAAGGATGAAATGGAGAAAGATTTCAGAAGAAGATGTTTTATCTGTTATGAATGAGCCAGATAAGAATGAACAATCAATAAAGGGAAGGATTAATCTTTATAAGAGAATTGGTCAGAGATATTTGAAAGTAACTTATAAGGAATTCTCAGAAGAAATCTTGATTATAAGTGTAGTAGATAAGGGAGGTAATTGATGAAGATAGAGTATAGCAAAGAAGCTGATGCAATATATGTGTATTTTAAAGAAGAATATGTGGCAAAGAGCAAAGAGATAGAGGATGGAGTTGTGGTAGATTTTGATGAAAAAGGTCAACTGATAGGAATAGAGGTTCTTGATGTGAGTCAGCGGTTTAACCTGTCTGATATTGTAAATATAAATATAGAAAATCTTCCAGTAGAGGCAGTAAAGTAGAGGAGCTGATGAGATATACTATTTTTTGCATCATATTAATTTCCTTTCTTGCAGGCTGTTCAGGCTCAAGGTCTGAGTCATCCGTTGACCTTTCAAGCCTCTTTGGCAAAGAAGAGCAGGTTAAGATACCAGAAGAGAGCATTGAGCTTAATTATGACCCTGTTCTTCTTATGCAGAGGGCAGAGGCATATTATGTAAATAAGTCATATCCAGAGGCAATTGAGGAGTACAAGAGATTTATTAAGATACATCCTGCGCATAAGCTCGCAGGCTATGCACAGTACAGGATAGGCATGGGCTATTTTAATCAGATGAAGGAGGTGGACAGGGACCCTGAGCCTGTTATAAAGGCGCTTGACGCATTTAAAAAGGTTCTGTCTGATTATCCACGCAGCTCATACAGGGAAGACGCAAAGATAAAGGCAGATATGTGCATGGAGAGGCTGTCAGAGCATTACTTCTATGTTGGGAAATTTTATTATAAGAAGTCGTCATATCCTGCTGCAGCAAGCCGTTTTAAACAGGTTGCAAAGGACTATCCTGATACAAAATTCAGTGAGGATGCCCTCTATTATCTGAGTGTTGCATATATAAAATTAAAGGATGTAAACTCCGCCCGCCAGACCCTTCAGGAGCTTTTAAAACGTTATCCTGATACAAAATATAAAAGGGATGCAAAGAGGCTCTTATCTAAGATAAAGGCATAAATGCGCTACTATCCAATCTTTCTTGACCTGAAAAATAAAAAATGTGTTGTAATCGGCGGCGGCAGTGTGGCAGAACGGAAGGCTGTTACGCTTCTATCCTGCGATGCAGATGTATGGGTTATAAGTCCGGAGGTTACTTCAAAACTAATAGGGCTTGCAAAGAAAAAAAAGCTTAGATATATAAAAAAGAGATACGAGGATAAGGATATTAAGGATGCCTTTCTTGTTGTTGCTGCTACAAATAACAGAGAGGCTAATAAGGCTGTTTTTGCTGCTGCAAACAAGTACAAATGCCTTTTAAATATTGTAGATAAGCCAGATGATTCAAATTTCATAGTTCCTTCTTTGATAAGCAGAGGCGATTTAACCATTGCAGTTTCAACAGGAGGAAAGAGCCCTGCCTT
>JAHFEP010000001.1:0-9597 GCA_023248415.1 Nitrospirota bacterium | reverse complement strand
TTTGCCCAGCCTGTTCCTAATACTTTTGCAGATATAGTTGATATGGAGAAGCCGTTAGTTGTGAATATATACACTACCCAGATTATAAAGAGGCAGAAGATACAGGATCCATCACAGGAATTCTTTGAGAGGTTTTATGGCGCTCCGCAGAAGGATACAAAAAAGAGGAGCCTGGGGTCAGGGGTAATAATAAGCAGTGACGGCTATGTCCTTACAAACTTTCATGTAGTGGCAAAGGCAACAGAAACAAAGGTGAGGCTTGCAGACGGCCGTGAGTTTGATGCAAAATTAATAGGCACTGATGAGAAGATAGATGTTGCGCTTATTAAGATAGATGCCAAAACAGAGCTAAAGGAAGCAGCGCTCGGTGATTCCGATGCCTTAAGGGTTGGCGACTGGGTAATTGCAATAGGCAATCCATTCGGCCTTGCACATACAGTTACAGCAGGCATTGTAAGCGCCAAAGACAGGATGATAGGCGCAGGGCCTTATGATGATTTTATACAGACAGATGCTTCAATAAATCCCGGAAACAGCGGAGGCCCGTTATTTAATATTAAAGGAGAGGTTATCGGTATCAATACTGTAATATTGTCGCCGAGCGGCGCAAATGTAGGCATAGGCTTTGCCATACCAATTAACATGGTAAAAGAGGTTCTTTCCGAATTAAAAGAGAAAGGGAAGGTTACAAGGGGTTGGCTTGGGATATCTGTCCAGCCATTAACGTCAGAGCTTGTTGCTGCGCTTAATCTTAATGTGACAGAGGGCGCTCTTGTATCTGATACTGACAAAGGAGGCCCTGCTGATAAAGCAGGCATCAAGAGAGGAGATATAATAGTAGAGCTTGAAGGCAAAAAGATAACGGATATTACACAACTGCCAAGAATAGTTGCGAGAATAGAAATTGGTAAAAAAATTAATGTAAAGATTGTAAGGGATAATGAGGCCAAAGAGGTTACGGCGGTAATAGGAAAGATGGGGAAGTAATAATAGAATTAGTTAGAATCTAATTCTATAAGAAAAGAAATTAAAATCAATTACCCTTTCTTCAACAGCACCTCCATCTCTTTTGCTTCACCGCCCTTCAGCTTATTTAATTCAGAAAGCAGGTCAGCCTCTTTTTGCTTCAGAAGCTCTTCAGCGAGCCTATATCCATCCGGTGTTAAGGTTATGCCGATTAGCCTGATGTTTTTATCAGTGTCATCCCATTTTAACGGGACTGATATATCCTTGCCGCTTGCATCCCTTTCTATCTGATAGCCTGCTGCAAAGCCGTTTATCAGGTTCTTTTTTATTAAATCCCTTGTTGCCTCTGCAAAGAGGGTATGATGGCTCTGAGGGATAAGCCACCTCTTCTGTTTTTTCTGCTGTTCATCAAGGAATTTTGTATTCATGTGATAGATTTCATTCTTTAAAAGGTCAGCAGACCTCATGTTATGCCAGTAATCATAGGGTGTTTCATTATCCTTGATTTTAACAGAGCCGCTTAAATCTTTTCTGTAAAGATTCTCAAGAATGTCCATCTGCATCTTTGAAAGAATATTTTTCATTTAAACCTCCAGTCTCCTCGCCTTAACCCTCTCCGTGATTTAAATTTACCAAATAAAATTGAATTCGTCAAATCAATCAGGGCAGACACAGGGATCTGCGCCTCCATTATTTGTTCTGTTCAATGGTATACCTTATAACGCCTTGCAGTCTCTCGCTCCTTTTTGCGCCGCCTAAAATAGTCTGGAGGTCATCGTATACTGCAGGGTCATTTATTAAAAGGCCGAGCGTTCCTTCGCCTTTGTCTATTTTTTCTATTATCGTCTTTAAACCTTTTGATGCAGAGGATATATCCTCAAGCATTTTTGCATCCTTCTGTTCATATATTAAAGAATGCGCAAGTCCCTTGCCGCTTTTGACCTCTTTAACAATATCGTCAAGCATTGCAGAAACCTCCTTCAGATTGGATACTACTCCTCCTTCTTTGAGTTCCTTCATTACATTGCTCAGGTCTCTGCTTGTATCCTTTAATTCTGATACAATCTTTTTGCCTTCAGGGTCATATAAAATGGCGTGGAGGAGACCTTCCCCCTTTTTAATCTGGCTGACAATATCATTTATATTATTCAGCGTAGAGGCGATGTTCTTGACAGAGCCGCCCTTTTTCAAATCAACAAGTATCTCATCTAATGTATTTGAGAGCCGGGCAAGGTTTCCAAAAACATTTTCGCCCCTTTCAATCAGCCTTGAAAAGTCTGTTGGTTCCACGCCCTTTATTACTGCCCCATCCTTTAATATAGGCTTATCCTGACTGCCGATTGCAATCTCAATATACTTATCACCGAGCAGGCCAATAGTCTGAATGGATACAGTGGAGTCCTCTCTTATCCTGTTCTGTACATTCTTGTTTATTTTCAGGAAGACCTCAACATGCCTTTTGTTGATATCATCTGGAAAGATTATGCCGTTTACCCTTCCAACCTTGACGCCTGAGAGCCTTATCTGGGCATTATCTGCAATGCCCTGCGTGTTTGCAAAGGTGGTTTTTAAAGTATAGCTTCCTGTGAAGTAGTTTACCTCAGAGCTTAATGCAAATATAACAGCCATGAAGATTATTATTGCCAAAAAGATAAAGAAACCTACCCGCAGCTCTTTAATTTTTGTGTCTTCCATTTATCTGCCTCCTTCTATGCGGATTCCATAGTCCCGTTCAGGAAACTTGCTACAACCTCATCTTCTGTGCTTTTAAAGTCCTTAACAGCGCCTGCCTTCTTTATCCTGCCTTCGTATATCAGCGCAATCCTGTCTGACACCTCGTAGGCGCTTCTGATGTCATGGGTGACAACAATGGATGTAACCTTTAATACCCTTTGAAGCTCCCTTATAAGGTTGTTTATCCTTCTGGCATTTGTCGGATCCAGGCCTGTTGTGGGTTCATCGTAAAGAATTACCTCTGGCTCTATTGCAATTGCCCTTGCAAGGCCAACCCTTTTTTTCATTCCGCCTGATAATTCAGCAGGTTTTTTATCCTCTACATCCTCAAGGCCGACAAGGCCAAGTTTCTCTCTTACCCTTTTCTTAATCTCTTCCTCTTTTAGATTCAGGTGCTCCCTCAATGCGTATGCAACATTTTCATATACGCTTAGCGAATCAAAAAGCGCTGCTCCCTGAAATAGCATGCCTATCTTCTTTCTGACTTTAATAAGCTCCCCTTCATTCATCGCTGCAATATCCTTATCCTCAAAAAGAATTCTGCCCTTATCAGGTCTCATCAGTCCGAGCAGGAGTTTTAATAGAACGCTTTTCCCAATGCCGCTGCCGCCCATTATCGTAATAGTCTCCCCGCGATATATGGCAAGGTCAATGCCATTTAAGACCTTGTTGTCATTAAATGCCTTGTAGACATTTATAAATTCAATTATGGGTTCTGGTTTGGACATACCCCTCACCCTTCCCACTCCCCAAAGAGGAGAGGGGAATATAGTGCATTAAAATAGCCAGAAAAACTTTGTTAAAAAGAAATCTGAAATCAGTATTACAATAGATACTGTTACTACAGTTACAGTTGTTGACAGGCCAACGCCCTCTGTGCCGCCTGATGTTATCATACCCTGATAACATCCAACAATGGCAATTACAAAACCGAAGAAGAGTGATTTTCCAATGCCGGAGAGTATATCCGACATCTTTAAAAATTTAATTACTGAATCATAATACGCATAAGGGCTTATGCCGAATTCTACCTGTGATATAATCATGCCGCCTGTTATGCCGATGATATCTGCAAAGAGTGTGAGCGCTGGAAGCACTAATATAGCTGCTGTTACCCTCGGCACAACGAGTTTTTTAACAGGATTTGCGCCGAGCGCCTTAATGGCGTCTATCTGCTCTGTTACATTCATAGCGCCAATCTCTGCTGTGATTCCTGAGCCGACCCTGCCGCCGACCATAAGCGCAGTAAGTATTGGTCCAAGCTCCCTTACAAGTGATAATGAGACAATGACACCCACATAGCTTTTTGCCCCAAATCTGCCGAGACCATAAGCTGTTTGCAATGCCATGACCATGCCTGATGAAAGGGCAGTGAGGCCGACAATGGAGAGCGATTTAACGCCAATAAAATCCATCTGAAGAATAACGGCCTTTATATTAAATGGCCTGCTGAATGTGTGATAAAAGGTATGTAATGCGAGCATAGACACGCCGCCAATATATCTCAAAAACTGTGTACCGTGTGCGCCGAGGAGTAAAAAGAGTTTTTTAAATTTTTCTGGCATAATTTAAAATCCTTAGTAGGGACAGGTTTTAGAGCCTGCTGGCAAAAACTCTGAATGGTTCGACAGGCTCACCACGAACGGGAAAACACTTTTAGTCTATTCCGTTCACCCTGAGCTTGTCGAAGGGTGAACCGCCCTTACCACCGCAGACTTTTTACAAATGCCTCAAAATCCCTAATCCCGTCTTCTTCCAAATTATCTTTAAATGTCCAGTATGAAAAATCATATATACATTCATCGTCAATGATACTGTAAGTCTTTATGATAATATTTTTATTATCAATGACCCCTTTGGCTGTTGCAGTTGTTACCTTTCTTTTATCTGATAATCCCCCTGTATCCCCTTTTTCCAAAGGGGGACTTAAAGACTCCCCCCCTTTAACCCCTCTGTATCCCCCCTTGGTAAGGGGGGAATTAAAGGGGGGTGAGGGGGGATTATTTTCATTTATAATAACCTCTCTAACTTCTATAATTTTTCTGTCCTTTATTCCAATGAAGAGCCTGTTTGATATGGCACGAATATCCCCTCTTCTATCTGCACTGCAATCAACGGCAAATGCCATGCCTGTCTTAAGTTTATCATTCCAATATACAGCATCAATACTTTCTATGTTCAATTTCTTCCAACTACCAGATGGCGCATCTATTTTATAAGGCTTTAAAGGTTTTGTATATGTAACTTTACTGCTGCCAAAGAACATGCACGACGGCAGGATAAAAAGAAATGTATAAAAAACAAAAAGGAATCTTTTGTCTGAAAGAGAAGACATGATTGTATATATTTATACAGTTATTTACATCAAAAATCAATTTTTATATTCTATTACCTCTATCCTAAGTCTGTTTATTATCTTCATTATCTCCATCTGTTTATCCAAGTCTCCTGTAACAAATCTTATGTGTGTTGCATCAGCAGGGAATTGATTCAGTGTTGGATCAACAGCAACCCATCTTCCAACATACACCTCTGGCCATGCATGGTAAAAAAATCTGCTGCCAAGATACACAATGCCAACATTAATTCGTGAAGGAATCTTTGCTGCCCTTGCAATAGCTACAAAGAGTGTCGTATGTTCATTGCAGTCACCTGCCCGCATCTTTAACACATCCTTTGCGCTTGGTATGCTTACAACAGGCCTCTTTTCAATATTATTATATACCCAGTCATTAATCATCCGTGCAGCACGAAGCGAGTCTTTTTCATCTCTAATAATCTCCTTTGCAAGGCTGATGATTTCTTTGTCATTGCTCTGTATAAAAGGTGTTGGAGTCAGATAAGGCTCAAGTTCTTTTTTGTTTACAGGCAAGCTCGCTGCTTTTATGTTATCTATGTTTTCGCTTTTTATTTCTATTGTGTCTCCTGATAACTTTTGCCTATCATCATCCATCTTAAATCCTTTAAGGTCAACGCCGCTTAGACGCGCCTTTAAATATTTTACCTTTGATGATTCCTTTATCTCCATATTGGGTGTTATTGCAGTTACATCAATAATGTCTATCAATTCGCCCTCTTTCACCTCTCTTAAGGCCATTTCCTTGGGTTCCTGCAGTATCGTCATTCCCATTGGGCTTTCTTCCCTTAGTGTCCTTCCATTTTTGTCTACCCATGTATGCATCTCCATCCCTTTATAGTTTCCCTTTAGATGGTAGACCTCTTCAGTCATATTTCCAATCTTCCGCTGCTCTTTCCTGATGAGCTCAATTGTCATATCATCTATATTCAATGTTGAAGGGTCAAAGATGCTGAGCCTGTATCTTGTATTTTCTTTAAAACCTTTTTTAAATAGATATGGGATAATATTTGCAGATAGGAAAGGATGGCTTTTAAAGGGAAGGGTGAGCTCCTGTTTATTTGATGGAGAAGATGTCTTAATGTGCAGATTACTGTCTATCAGTTTTCCTTCTACTGTAAGATTGGCGGCTTCAGATTGAAGCTGATAATTAAAACTTTTCATTAGAAAATCTTTATTGGTATTTATATTAGTGGTAGTTTTTATCCTTTGATAACTATTCATTGCCTTGAATTGGAGCTCTACATTCTCGGAGATAATATAGCCATTATCAATCTTTTTGATAGATATAACAGCATGTCCGCTCTTCTTGCCTTTTATATAGATGCCTGACCATGTCTCCTGTGTCTCCTCAGAGAAGGATAGCTGTGGAAGCAGAATAGAAAACAGAAATAAAAATGAGACAATAGCAAGTATTTTCCTCTGCATGGATACTATTTTACCATAAGTGTAATTTTCTGCCATTAAGTTTCTTTTTGGTAACTTATTATGAGTATGCTCTAAATTACAAAATAGCTTATAAATCTTTATAGTTATGAAAATCCATACTGTTATATTCTAAAATACCAGTTAAGTTTTAGTAACTTATCATTTTCATTTATTGATTTATCAAACTTTTTTATCTTTAAAAATCCTTAATAATTAATAGGTTCACTCATCTATGATTGCGGCAATCTTCTGGCACCTATCTTGCTTACAATATACCAGATATTATCTTGTAAGAGAACCAGTTGCATAAGAGAGGGGGAAGGATGAATCTGGGGGGTAATCTATCTAAAACTAAAGAAAAGCTCGCCTTATTTCGTCTAAATTATATTGATACAGTTAAGAATAGGCCTAATGGTGTAAAGGTAGCAGATGTCTGCAAAAGGCTTGGCATCTCATTTCCCACTTATTACAAATGGAGACGCAGATTATTAGAGGCAAGAGATAATAGTTTAGATGTCCTATTTGACAGAAGACCATCAGGAAAAAAACATTATAAAAGTTTGACGCGCGAGCATGAGGATGCAATTATAGAGATTATTATTAAGCATCCTGAATATGGCTCACAGAGGATAAGTGCGGCATTGAGAAAGAATAAAGACGGCAAGTCCCTTGTAAGCAATGGGGGTGTTCAAAAGTTTTTAGAGCGAAGAGGGCTGAATCTTATGAAGCAAAGGATTAAATTTGCAGAGAATTATTATGAGTCAGTGAAAGAGGAAAATAATAGGAAGATAGAGGTTTTCTCGTTTAATAGAAATCAAAAGGAGGAGGGCGTTTTATTTGGGGTGGTTTAAGATTCTACTGTTTTTTTTGGGAATGGAGGTGATAAATAAAAGAGGATAAAGGAGGGAATGTTTTGTTGTTAACCTTTATTTTTGTTATGGAGGGAATAAAAACATGGGGAGTTGGAGAGTTAGTGTTATTTTAGCATTGAGTACATGTCTATTTTATGGTTTTATTCCACTTGCTGGTGCAGCAGAAGAAACTGATGTTAAGCCCCGCGTACCATCTAATAAGATGGAATTAGCAAAGGGTATGGCAAACCCCGGTTCATTGGACAAGGGTTTTATAGCTGCAGGCAAGGAGATATTTTCAGGCAAGGGCAGATGTGTGATGTGCCATGGTGAGACAGGGAAGGGTGATTCACCGATGGCAGCAGCATTTAATCCAAAGCCGAGAGACTTTACAAACCTTCAATGGCAGAAGGTGAGGACAGACGGTGAGATATTCTGGGCAATCAGCGAAGGCACAGAATACGGTATGATACCATTTGGAGGCAGTTTAAGCGAAAAGGAGAGGTGGCAGTTGGTAAACTACATAAGGGAAATTGGCAGGCTTTCAAACCCGACACTTGCAAAAGAGCAGAATAATTAAATCTCAAAAGGAGGAGAATAAGAAATGAGGATAAGAAAAGCAATATCAGCAGCATTAGCTATGACAGCATTAATGTTTTTGGCAGTACCAGGCAATATCATGGCAGCAGGAGAAGAAAAGGCAGTATTAACCACAGCGCCGCAGGTGCCGCCTGCAATTAAGCGCACAACACCTGCAAAGGTTCTTGTAGAACTTGAGACAACAGAGGTAAAAGGTAAATTAGCAGACGGAGTTGAATACGAATTCTGGACATTTAACGGAACAGTGCCAGGCCCATTTATAAGGGTACGTGCAGGAGACACAGTAGAATTCAATCTGAAAAACAGTGCAGCAAGCAAAAATATCCACTCTATTGACCTTCACTCAGTAACAGGCCCCGGAGGCGGTGCAAAAGCAACACAAACCATCCCCGGCGGCAAGACAGGATTTCTGTGGAAGGCATTAAACCCCGGCATATACATCTACCACTGTGCGACATCCCATATACCTACACACATAGCAAACGGCATGTATGGGCTAATACTTGTTGAGCCTGAAAAAGGGCTTCCAAAGGTAGACAAGGAATACTATGTGGTTCAGGGAGACTTCTATACAGTAGGCGGTACAGGGGACAAAGGCATGCAGGCATTTTCATTAGACAAGGCAAAAGCAGAGCAGCCGACCTATGTAAAATTCAATGCCCTATCAACACCCGGCAATCTAAAGGCGAATGTTGGAGAGAAGGTGCGTTTATATGTAGGAAATGGCGGGCCAAACCTGACATCAGCCTTTCATGTAATAGGAGAGATATTTGATGTAGTATACCAGCAGGGAGCAGTAGGTTCTGAGCCTGCAAAGAATGTCCAGACCACGTTAATACCGCCTGGCGGAGCAGCGATAGTTGAGTTTAAGGTAGATGTGCCTGGGGCATACATACTTGTTGACCATGCAATATTCCGTGCGATTGACAAGGGCGCGGTAGGCATACTTGAGGTTACAGGCAATGAGAATCCTCAGGTGTTCAAGCCGCTTAAAGAAGGCGGTAAAGACGCAGGTCATTAAGATATTAAGACTATATAAGATGGCATGCGAAGGAGGGTTTATCCTGATAAGGATAAACTCTCCTTTTATTTAGATATAATTTCTTGTTACGAAAATGCACAGAATGTATAACACATGAAGAATATTTAATAATATTTAATATATTTGATTATGATATAAATCATATATAATTAATTGAAAAACAATTAAATTAGGGGGCGCTTAAATTAAGTGGAAAAGAATATATTAATAAAGAGTCCTAATTATGAAAGGGGGTGAAGGTATGAAAAAAGAAGAAGAAAGGATTTCCGCATGGCAGCTTTTTTATGATGACCTTTCTTTGTTGTTTCTTTTAGGTATGGTAATTCCTGCGGTGCTTTACATTCTATGGGGGGTTATGGAGTATGCAAATGCCCCTATTGCTGTTATTGCGCCCTAACACAAAAATTTAATGGAGGAGGTAAAAGGATATGGCTATAGCATCTCCGGAAAAGTACTGGTGGAAACCAGCGGATAAGCAAGAAAAGGTATGGATTACACTGTCGTTAATATGGTGTCTTATTCTGTTTAGCATGATGCCGCTCTGGCATATATATGGTAAGCAGAACCCTTCAGCCGAACCTTTAAAGATAAGGCCTGCGGATTTTATGAAGGTTAGCAAT
>JAHFEP010000246.1:1587-3949 GCA_023248415.1 Nitrospirota bacterium | reverse complement strand
CGTGTTTATATACATCAGAAAGTGCTCCAATATTAATAAATAAATTAAGATAATCAATAATACCGTATGTAAACTTGGCAGAATATGCCGTATCCGTAAAAGTGTACTTATTAGTTTCATTTAATTCAAGGTCTTTTATATCATCTTTGTTCCATTCAATTTGGATTCCAGCTAAGTTGGCTTTGTAATATGTCATGTTCATCCTTCTTTTTCCATAGTCCACTGTCAGGGAAGTATCAAGAAGTCCCTTATCAATCAAGCTGCCTCCGCTTTCTGCCTTTACTGCTTCAACCTTAAATAAAACTGCAACTGTAATTAAAAGAACCACTAAAGCTATTTTTTTCATTATCACCCTCCTCCTGCCTTTAATAAGGTTATATACATAATTTCTGCTTAACCACATAATACGGTAGGGGCGATGCGATGCCTCGCCCTCCGTTGGGCAACCCAACGGGTCGCCCCTACATTTTTTATAAAGCCGTCAATCAATATCAGGGATAAAATCAAAAGAACTTCGTTCTCCCCTTCCCTCAATCGGATAATCCTTTCTTAACGGATGACCAACAAAATCATCTGGCATAAGTATGCGCCTCATATCAGGATGACCGTTAAATTTAATGCCCATTAAATCATAGACCTCCCGCTCAAGCCAGTTAGCGCCCTTCCATATCGGGCAGAGGGAATCTATCACCGCATCTTTCTCAGGCACCCTTGCTTTTATCCTTATCCTGTGATTATGCTTTACTGAATAAAAGTGATAAACAACCTCATATCTTTCTTCCTGGCCGATAAAATCAACAGAGCATATATCTGTTATAAAATCAAAATAGAGCTCAGGGTCATCATGCAGAAATCTGCAGACATCAAGAAGAGAATCCCGTTTAATGCTGACAGTGCCCTCTCCAAACTCTGCCTTTGCAGACAGGACAGCGCCGGCAAATCTCTTTTTAATTTTTTCTATAATCAAATCAGGTGTCATTGCTATTTCCTTAAAAATTTCTGCTGCTCAATCTTTTTCTGCAATGTAATTATACCGTGTATAAGCGCCTCCGGCCTTGGAGGACAGCCCGGCACAAATACATCAACAGGAACAATCTGGTCAACCCCCTGCACAACGCTGTATGTATTAAAGATGCCTCCGGATGTTGCGCAGGTGCCCATTGCAATTACATATCTCGGCTCAGGCATCTGGTCATATACCTGACGGAGAACTGATGCCATCTTTCTTGTTAATGTCCCTGCCACAATCATTAAATCAGACTGCCTTGGCGTAGCCCTAAAGACTTCTGCGCCGAGCCTTGCAACATCATATCTCGGCACAGTAATGGCCATCATTTCTATTGCGCAGCAGGCAAGCCCAAAGGTCATTGGCCAGATAGACGACTTCCTTGCCCAGTTGACCATTGCGTCTACTGTTGTTGTTAATACATTTTCCTCAAACTGTCTCTCTAAAACACCCATATTAAGACTCCCAGTCTAATGCGCCTTTTCCCAAGGCGTATATATAGCCTACAAAGAGTATAATTATAAACAGGATCATTTCTATCAGGGCGTATAAACCTATTTTATTATAGGCAACTGCCCATGGATATAAAAATATTGCCTCTATATCAAATATCACAAATAACATTGCAATAATATAATAGCGTATAGGAAAGGGCTGCCTTGCATCTGAAAAGGGCGGATTACCGCTTTCATAAGGCGAGAGTTTTTTTGCATAAGGTCTGCTTGGCCTTATCAGCCAGCCGGCAACAAGGGTACCAATGGCAAACCCGCTTGCAATAATCAAAAATATCAAAACTGGTAAATAACTTTCTGGTAAAAAGGTTTCAGGCACTATTTTTAAGACCCTTTCTTTTTACTTTAGTCTGCTGATATTAAATTAATGTTATTTTCTTGTCAAGGGAAAAATAGGATAGTATAATATGAAAAAAAGGAGGTCATATGCCAGAAAAGAGGATAAAAGACCGTGTTACAAAAAGGCTTTCTGTAAAATTCGGCACCAGCGAGCTTGATAATAATGGCATTACAAGCAATCTATCACCAACAGGGATTTTTATCAGGACCAACAGCGGCCTTGCACCAGGGACGCCTGTTAATGTCGAACTTACACTTCCGGATGACACAATATTAAAGCTAAAAGGTAATGTAATGTGGACAAAAAGGGTTCATCCAAAACTTGCTGAATTCTCGAGAAATGGAATGGGTATAATGCTGAAGGATAAACCTGAAGAATATACCAAATTTGTCTTAGAGCTATTGAAGTGATTATTAACAGATTATTTATCTTTTTAATTCTTTTGCTCATAATCTATTTTTCATCACAAACTTTTGCCTCAGCAACTGATATTAACTATAATAT
>JAHFEP010000246.1:0-1487 GCA_023248415.1 Nitrospirota bacterium | reverse complement strand
AAGGAGTATGACAGGATTTATCCTAAGGACTTTAATCCCGGTTATACAGAAATACTCGCAGTAAAGAATTCTGAAGGCAGCAATCTGCCATTCAGAATAGAAGGACAAAAAAAAACAATCCTGCGGATTGAAGGCAGTAAAGCTGTAATTGCAATAGACTTTAAAACAAAAATACCTGAGAAGTTCGGCCCCTTTGGATATTTTAAGGATATTTATACACTTGCCGGCGGATGGCATCCGTATATTAAGTCAGAGGGGAGAAGGTCAAATTTTAAAATAACGCTTACAATACCAGAGGACTACAACATAGCCCTTTCTAAAACCCTTTTTCTTTCCTCTGATAATCCCCCTATATCCCCCTTTATTAAAGGGGGACAAAAGGGGGATTTAGAAAAGGGGGGTGAGGGGGGATTAAAGACCGTTCTTATTGAAGCCAATACCATATCCTATTATGATATGGTGATCAGTAAAAAGCTTATTAAAACAGATTTTGAAAAGGATGGTTATACATTCACATATTATCACTTAAAAAAGGACAAAAAATATGCGCTGGGCGCTGTTGATATAGCAGTTGATGCAGCATCATTCTTTAGTAAAAATTTTGGTGGGATTAAAAATAAATCCATTGTATTTGCTGAATCATATCTCCATCAGGATATTGCATCGCCCCGCGAAAATTTAATCCTTATCTCAAACAAATTCCATAAGGCATATTCCTATCTAAGGCAGTTTCATAATGCACAGTTAGTAAAGGGGCTGTATCACAAATTCTGGAGAGATATTATTCCTAAAGAAGAGGAGGACTGGGTTGCAGAGGGTCTTGCTGATTATGCTATGCAAATGTATATATTAGAGAAATACAAGGAGAGCCCGAACCTTTCAGGATACTTAAAGCCGCTTGCCTTTATCCCGCTTTTTGATGAAATACTCTATTCCAAAAAACTCCCGATGCGTGATATATATTTTAAGGAGCATAATCATCTCGTTGTAAGGGAGGACATCCGCCTTTTTAATAATAACAGGCCTGACGGCTCCATTATATTTCAGAAACTAAAAGGGCTCGTTGGAAAAGATATTTTTGACAAGATTATAGAAAGATATAAAGACAATCTTCTTAAAGAAGAATATAAAGGCTTTAGAGCAACAAGCGGGGAGATAGCCAATCAAGATTTAGACTGGTTTTACCACCAATGGCTTAATATCAATCCTTCAATAGATTTTGGGATTAGGTCAGTAAAAAAGAGGCGTATAGCTGGTAAATACAAAACAGAAATAACAGTAGTAAAAGATAACGGCGGTGTTGAACCTGTTGATGTCAAAATAGGATACAATGATAAAACATCAGATACATATCACTGGGATGGCATGGATAAAGAGAAAAATATAGATATTGAATCAGAAAAGGCTGTTGACTATGTAGAGCTTGACCCTGAGAAGACCACGAGCGATCCGGATAGATTCAACAATCGTCTGCCGCACCGATGGAA
>JAHFEP010000090.1 GCA_023248415.1 Nitrospirota bacterium | reverse complement strand
TTCCTCAATATTAAGCAGCCTCAGGTGTTTAATGTTTCCATAACATCTTTTTATCAGGGTAATGCTCTTTGTTTCTTGTTGCTATCTTATGTTCTCTGGTTATGGCAGTAGCATTGATAAGGCAATCGGTGGAGGTTAGGGTTATCCCCTGCTTTCTGTAATGCTTGTAAATCTCACCGCCTCTTTTTGCTATTTCAATCGTGACATGCTCTATATTGCAGGCATTGACAAAATTTTCTGTATCCTTTGCAGAGGACACACCCCCTTAAATAGTCAATGGCTATATCAGTATCAATCAGCACGGTTTGGATATTTTTTGCTTTCCTCAATAATCTCTGTATTCGGCGGATCTATTTCAAGAACCTTTTTGAATGCTGCTTCAGCCTCTTTATACAATCCTATGTTAATATAAAGCTCTCCTAACATCTTATATGCAAAATAATTGTCAGGGTGAAATGTTATTGCCCTTTTTAACTGGTCAACTGCCTCTGGCAGATAGCCCTCTTTTACAAAATCCTCTGCTTCCTGCAAAGCATCTTCTGATAAAAGTTCATTTTTAAAGGCATCTGTTTTTATATATTGGTCTTCAGGATAATCAGCGCCGTCAATCCTCCCCTTAAAATCAAATGCCATAAACCTGCCATAAGCGCCAGGCGGCTTTGCAAGATAGAATTTTAATTCAGAAGGAGAGAATAAGATTGAATACGATGTATCAATGCGGTTTATTCCTGCCTTTTCCCTATAAGGCAATCGCCTGTTATTTATATCCTTATGGTCGCGTAAGAATTCTATTACCTTCTCCTTTGTTATCTTTCCATAGTTTTCAACAATGAGTTTTTCTAATCGCATAAATCTCGGCATACTGTTTCCTTTATCACGGGCTGCGATATTCTTCGGGTCGTCTTTATAGATTTTACTTACATAGTGGTTTGTCTGAAAAATAATCCCTCTTTCGGATTTTCTTACAGCCGTCTTTTTTGCTGATGCCTCTACAACAACTGCCTCATTAGTCTTGCCATCTCCAACTATAATGCTTGATGAAGACATCCTCGGCGTTTCAGAGATAATTTTTATTGCCTCGTCAATTGTGCTGGAATACTGCAATATCTTTTTTAATAAAAATGATATGGGCATGCCTTCCATAGATACATCAGTAGAGCGGGATGACATTACAGAAACAACAATGCCTTTGTCATTCATCCCTGATATAACGCCAACCATACCAGGCCAGCAGATAGAGACAAAGGAGTTGCCTTTGTCAGGTTCATAAAAGATAATGGTCTTAAGATTGTCAAATGTCCCTTCATTGCCAAGGTCAGCATTCCTGCCAATTAAAAGTTTTCCATCAGGTGTCGCCCCTTCTGAAACAGCAAAGGCAGAGCTTGCAAAGTTATGGCCAAGGTCATGGAGGATATGAAAGAAGAGCAGGATGCGGTAATCAGGGTCATAGTCTGCAAAGGAGTCAGCCATGCCCTTCATTTCTTCAACATAGTCTGCCGGCACATATTTCTCAATCTTCCCTGCTTTGTAATATACATATCTGTTTAAGAGCCATCTTCCGAATGAGCCCATTGGTATCTTTGGAAAAAGGCTCTCAAAGGCCTGGAGCGTGTTGTTAAATTTATAGCCAAGAAGTTTTCCATACTGATAACCCATCTCGCGGTGGGAGCCTTTAAGGTGCAGCAGATAAGTATTATCCTTAATCTCAAGATATGCCTTGTTGTAGATAATCTTTTCTTGAGAATAGACATAGTTGCTGTCTATTCTAAAAGTCTTCACAGGTGCACAGGCTGTTAATAAAATAATTAAAAGTAGTGGTATAATATATTTCATCCTATCCATAACCTCACAACAGCAGCAATAAAGACAATTAGGCTTGGAATTGCAATCAGCCTGTATATGCCTAACCACTCTGCTTTAAAATACTCCTTTGTCAGGACAAGACACATGTGTACAGGCGAAAGAAGCACGCCGATATAACCGCCTGCAAAGGCAAAGGCCATAAGACCGATGCTAAATCCATTTTCCTGAAGCATGAGATATATCAATGGAAATGTTACACCCACAAAGGCAACGGTGATGCCTGTTAATATACCTACAATGAAAGGAAGTGTAAACAGGATAATGCCGAGAGGAAGTCCGCTTGATGAAAATGATTCAGAAAGTGCAGGCAGCGCACCTGATTTGTCAATGGTAGTTTTAAATATCATTATGCCAATAACCATGAGGAGATAGTTTATTGAAATGCTCTCTTTAAGGGCTGCTGCAATATTTTTTAATGTATATCTGTAAATAATAAACAGGGCTATTATCACAATTGCCATTGAAAGGCTTATGTCAAGCCCGATTATTAATACAAAGAAGAAGATGGCAATAACAGGAAGTATGCTTAAAATGAACGGCAGAAGATATTCTTTGGCGCTTATTTCTCCTGCTGGCGGCGCCTCATCCTTTATTCCCTTTAATCCAAATATAACGCCCCCTATAATAACTGCGAGGCTAAAAGGCATCTGGGCAAGTATTATTGATTTGAGCGGTATATGTGAAATGCCAGAGGCAAGTATTATCCCCGGATATAATGGTATGGTGAACTCCCATGGGTGCCTGAACCAGTAATTTATGAAGCTCTTTTTTTCTGCTGTTAGATTCATGCCCTTGCTTGTCTCTTCTACAAAAGGCGCTGAAAACCTTGCTCCGCCGATAGAAGGAAGCAGGCCGATTACAGCAGGCATAAACGCCATTACAATCCTGTGGTCTTTTATCAGGCCCTTCAGGGAATTAACCATCTTCTGGAGATTTTCAGTTTTTCTCAAGACATTTTCCAAGACCATTATCATTGCAAGTGCAAGGATAAGATGAATTGTGGTTGCATCAATCAGCCCGGCAACAATACTTTTGCCAATCATCTCTGCTGGCATGGAAAAAAGGATGCCAACAAAAAGCGCGCCAATGAGCATCACAAGACCTAAATTCCATTTCAAGCGGATAAAAAAGACAATCAATGCAAAGATAAAGACTATTTTGATTAAAGCCATAACACTAATTTACTAAAAAAGAGGGTGATATTGCAAGGGGGAAAAAGAGTAGGGGCAAAATATATAACGCTCCTGCATCTAATAAATGATACCCTCCCCCTTGAACCCCTCTGTATCCCCCCTTATCAAGGGGGGAATTAAAGGGGGGTGGGGGTAAATTACTAATTGTACACAGGTCTGGTTCTTCCTGTTTCTTTGTCAATGAAAATCTTGTTTACAAGCGAGTTGTCCTTTGTAACAATCTCTGCCTCAAAGCCCTTTTCCTTCTCAGTTATCTTGCCGAGCTTGAGATTCGGGTTCCTTGTCCATTTCAGATGATTCTGGAGAATGGTTGCTGCCTCATCCTTTGTTATTGGCGCAGCGCCGACAGTTAGGTCATGATACGGGCAATTATCCGGTCCGCTAAAACCTGGTCCGCCGCCAGAATATCCGCCATGCATCATTCCGCCCATCATGCCCATGCCTCTTCCCATCATGCCGTAGCCGTCGCCCCATCCTGGCTGTGCAATAGCGATTGCACCAAAAACTAATAAGATAAGAACTGTTGAAGCTACTAATAATGGCCTTTTCATTTTAATCACCTCCTTGCTAATACACTATTGCATAACTGATGCCAGAAGAGAAAGAAAATGTAAAATTGCTACATTGCATTGTTATTATTATTCTTTTATGAGGATATTGTTAGACGGATAGAAAAGGATAGGTTTGATGAGTGGGAAAATTTTTCTCATTGCAGCGTGTAAACTGTGTAATTTTTTCTCACTTTATTTTATATTCCTTTATTTTGTTTAACAATGTCCTTCGTGTTATGCCGAGAAGCTGTGCTGCCTTTGTGCGGTTGGCTTTTGTCTCATTCAATGTTTTTGTAATCAGATTTTTCTCTACATCCCTGATAGATGCACAGGGGGCATCAGAAGAAAACGCTGACTGTATTGCAATCGGCAGGTCAGAAGGCAGGATATATTCTCCCCTGCTCATTATAACCGCACGCTCTATGGCATTCTCAAGCTCTCTTATATTTCCCGGCCAGTTGTAGTTTTGCAAAAGGCTGAGGGCTTCAGGATGAAGGCCTTTTATAGGCTTATTGTTTTTTTCTTTATAATATCTTAAAAAATGATTTGCAAGGGGAATGATATCCTCCCTTCTTTCCCTTAAAGAGGGCATTTGTATTGTAACAACATTCAGGCGGTAATATAGGTCATCCCTAAACCTGCCTGCCTTAACCTCCTTATCCAGCTCCTTATTGGTTGCTGCTATCACACGCACATCCACCTTTAATGTCTTTGCCCCGCCGACACGTTCAAATTCCTTTTCCTGCAATACGCGCAGCACCTTTGCCTGTGTTGCAGGGCTCATGTCTCCAATTTCATCAAGAAAAATTGTCCCATTATCTGCAAGCTCAAATCTTCCTTCCCTTTTTGAAATGGCGCCAGTGAATGCGCCCTTTTCATGGCCAAAGAGTTCGCTTTCTAAAAGCGTCTCGGTCAATGCAGCACAGTTGACTTTTATGAAAGATTTATCATGCCTCTTGCTTTTTTGATGAATGGCATTAGCTATCAATTCCTTTCCTGTTCCGCTCTCGCCATAAATCAGAACTGTTGCATCTGTTGGCGCTATCCTTAACACCGTCTCAAGAATTTCTTTTATCCCTTTGCTTCTGCCGATAATCTCTGAAAAATCTTTATCTGTAATTTCTTCTTTTCTTACATCTCTGACCGCATTTCTTACTGCGAGCTTCAATTCCTGAATATCAAGGGGCTTTGTAAGATAATCTATTGCGCCTAATTTTAACGCTTCTACAGCAGATTTTACTGTTCCGTAAGCAGTCATTAAAAGGATTGGAAGCTCTGGTCTTTTTGCCTTGATTATTTTTAATGCATCTACACCGCTCATCTCTGTCATCCTGATATCCATTAAGATAAGAGCAAAATTATTTTTCTCTGATAGAGCAACAGCCTCTTTGCCGTCAGATGCCTCTCTTATTCTGCAACCTTCTTCAGACAGGACAGCCTTTAACATCTGCCTGTGGCTTTCGTCATCGTCAACAATTAGAATTTCGGTATCTTTTAATTTCATGGTTGATAGGTTTTTATGTCATTGCGAGCACCCAAAGGGTGCGCGGCAATCTCCTCTTGCAAAAAATAAACAAGATTGCTTCGCTACGCTCGCAATGACGGTTTATGTAATATGTATGGGCAGCCTTATAACAAACCTCGTTCCTTCTTTGCTTTCAACCGTAATCTTTCCATTGTGCATGTCAATAATCTTTTTCACAAGCGCAAGACCAATGCCTGTGCCTGATTTTTTTGTTGTAAAGAAGGGCTCAAATATTTTCTCAACATTCTCCTTTGCTATCCCTTTGCCGTTATCTGCTATTGATAATTGCAGGCCGTCTTTTATCTGTCTTATACCTATTCTTATCTCTCCATTTTTATCTACTGCCTCTATGGAATTAAGCAGGATGTTTAATACAGCCTGCGTCATCTGGTCTTTATCTATCAAAACAGTGGGCAGGTTGTCTTCATGCTCCTCTTTTATATTTATCCCTTTTCCTTTAATATCAGATTCAAGGAGTTTTATGGAGTATGAAATAATATCTTCAAGCCTTTGTTTTTTCAGATTCAGCTCTGCCGGCTTAGCGTAATCAAGCAGCTCTGTGATGACCCTATTCAGCCGGTCAATCTCCTTAATCATAATATCTGCATAAGCCGCATCCTTCTTTGCCTTGAATCTGGATTTAAAATATTGTGCAAAGCCCTTTATGGAGCTTAGAGGATTTCTTATCTCATGGGCAATACTTGCTGCGATTCTTCCCACTGCAACAAAGCCTTCTGTCTTTCTAACCTTCTCCTTCATCTCCTCAAGCGCAGTATTCACCAAATAGTAATTCTGTAAAAGAAAGACAAAATAGATGGCGCCTGTTGCGAGTATTAATAATGTCAGGGCAATAATATTTGTCCTCTTTCTTTCGCCCTTCTGTATCTGCTCAAGCTCTGCCATCCTAAGGCCGATAATTATTATCCTGTCATTGAATATTTCAGAAGGCATATCCCTTCCCATCAGCCTCCTGTGCATATCCATCATTCCCCGCATTCGCTGTCCCTGCCTTAAGGGCTTAAATGCCTTTGCAATCTCAAATACCTTGCCGAGTTTTGAATTATCCTTTATCCTTGTTATTGCCTCGTCTGTTTTTATAAATTCCTTTGTATTTATCCATTCATAGGGGTTTGTCTGTTCAGCCCCTGTTTTTGCAATAATCTCTCCATGCTCATCCAGCAAAAGTATATATGCAATATCAGGCTCATGTGTGGTCTCCTCAAGCTGAAGCTGTAATTGCTCTCTTTTTGCCTCCATCATCATTCCTGTTCTGATGCCTGCCTCAAGGGAGCGGATGAGCGTAATGCCCTCTCTGTAAAGGACATCTGTTACGCGTTTTTCCTCTGTCTTTATGTCTCTATACGAAAGGCCTGTGATAAGGAGTGCAATGATAAAGGCAGAGGCAACAATTGCAATGGCAGGAAGGGGGACATTCTTTCTATTTAATTTCATTTTCTTTCCACCAGATTACCGCGCTCCTTTTATGGTCAACAAATAGATAACCGCTATCTTTTTTCTGAAGGCGCTCGCTCAGGAAGTCGTAAAGAAACTTGTCAAACTCACCTGTCTCCAGCCCCATATATTCCTTCCAGAAGTCTACTGCCTCTGCCAAATTATCAAAGGGCTGGTCAAAGTTGTATTCAATTATATTCACATTTGCATATATGCCCTGCTCATGAAACCTGATATATGAATCAAGATAATCTACCCTCTTTGCGTATTCCTTTTTGAAGATGATTGGATACAGCTCTTTGTAAAAAAACTTGTCCTTATCCGGGTTAACATTCTGTATATGAAAGATATATCTGCCGAGCCTCCTCGTCTGCATCAGAAACCCCGGGGCATCCACAACAAAGGATGGAAGGTTTGCGCAGATGATTATATCGTGTTCTTTTACTTTTGCTTCTTCCCATGGCAAATCAACAAAATCTATATTATTTACTCCCTGCAATACTGTCTCCTCCTTCATTACCTTTACCATAGAAGGAGACGGCTCAACAGCAGTAACCTTTTTTAGCCTCTTTGCGAGAGGGATTGTCAATGCGCCTGCGCCTGCGCCTATATCCAATGCACTGCTGCAATCCTTTAATATCGGCTCCATTACAGCAATAACCTTATCAGCATAGTCGCTGATTCTAATTGCCTTCCTGAACCAGTTTGTCCTTTTTTCGCTCCATTTTATTTTGAGTGTGTTAATTTGTTTCACCTCTGTTTTTTTTATGCCTTCGTTGTCACCACCAACCCTAAAACCTCCTTTGCCACATCCTCTACAGATTTTCCTGTTACATCAAGTATGGGCCAGCGGTGGTTTTTGCCGAATATCTCATGGGCATACCGGAGTTCCTTTTTTATTGCCTCAATATCTATATAGCTTGACTTCATCCCCTCTTTTATATGTTTTAACCGTTCCCTTCTGATTTTTACAAGCCTTTCAGGCTCTATTGTCAAGCCGACTATTCTTCTCTGGTCTATTTCAAAAAGCTCGTGAGGCGGCTCTATACCCAATGCAATCGGTATATTTGCAACCCTCCAGCCTTTATGCGCGAGAAAGACACTTAGGGGCGTTTTTGATGTGCGTGACACGCCGACAAGGACTATATCAGCCATAGGCAGGTCGTGCGGCTCCCTTCCGTCATCATGATTTACTGTAAACTCTATTGCCTCAATACGTTTAAAATATTCTTCATCCACCTGATGAAGCATCCCCGGAATTGCCTTTGGCGGTTTTTTCAGATATGTGGCAAGATTGTAAAGGAGTGAGCCGATTAAATCTACAGTCCGAATCTTATGGTTTTTTGCATCTGTAAATATCCGCTCACGCAGCCTGTCTGATACTATTGTATGAACGATAAGGGCATGCTTATTTGCCGCCTCTTTTATAATAGTCTTTATCATTTCAATTGACCTGATATCGCTGTAACGGGTAATAACTACATCCTCTTCCTGAAATTGCAGTAAGGCTGCCATGACAACCTTTTCTGCTGTCTCTCCTGTTGCGTCAGAGACAACAAAGATGTGATGCCCCTTTTCCCTTACCATGCCCCTTATAATAGCCGAATTTAAGGAGAAAATCAATTTTCTTGCAATGGCTGGAAGAAAGGCATAGAATCTGCAATCAAGCTCTTACCGACTTTATGTTAATTTAGCATTAATAGTTTAAATTAAAAGCCAGCCAGCGAAAATAATTCAGCAGCAGGCAATTTAGAAGATATCAAAGGATGGTAAATGCAATATAAACACGCGCTTGTATTAAATCCATACGCTAAAGAATCTACTGATACAATGGATTTCTTTCCGCCAACAGGCCTTGAATATGTGGCGACTGCGATGGAAGGCCTCGTAGAAAGGATATCCCTTGTTGACCTTAGAGAGGAAAAAGAGCTTCATAGCATAGAAAATATCCGGAAATTTATAGACAAAAAAAAGATTGACCTCATCTGCGTAAGCTGCAATTGGAGCTTCTATTTTAAAGAGGTTATCGCCCTTATTAATACTCTTCCAAATAATATAGACATTATTGTTGGCGGCCAGCAGGCAACGGATTATGTAACGGAGCTTTTTGAATCGTGCCCAAATATAAAGATAATAGTGAGAGGCGAGGGTGAAGAGCCGATGAAGGAGATTTTAAATGGAATTGGCTTAAGCGATATCAAAGGCATCTCCTTCAGGAATAATGGCAATGTGGTGCACAATACAGTAAGGCCGCTTGCAAATATAGACAAGCTGTGTTTTCCAAATAGAAAATTAAGAAGGGCATCGTATCATTTAAAGAGCAGGAATGTAATATTGAGCAAGTCAGGTTTTGACACTGTTTTAACAGCAAGGGGATGTCCTTATAGCTGTAAATTCTGCACCTTTAACATAAACCCCCTTGGGCAAAAAAGGTCATATTCCGCAAGAAAGCCAGAGTCAATAATAGAGGAGCTTAAAACTATTGATGCAAAAACTATCTTTATAGCAGACGATAATTTTTTTGTTAATCCAAAGAGGGTCAGTGAGATATGCAGCCTAATTATACAGGAGAAACTTAATAAGAGATTTGGCGCTCATGCAAGGCTTGAGATCGCAAAACACCCGGATGTGCTGGAAAAGGCGTATGAAGCAGGTTTCAGGGTAATGCTGATGGGGATTGAATCGCCTCATGATAAGGTGCTAAACCTTTATAATAAAGGCTTTACAAGAAAAGATATAGAGGAGTCCTTTGCAGTTTTGACAACATTTCCTTTTTACTATCACGGTTATTTTATATTCGGCAATATTGGAGAGACAGAGGAGGAGATGCTTTATATCTCTGAGTTCGCTGACAAAATAGGCCTTGACTCAATATCTGCGCAAAAACTTCGGCTGGAAAAATACTCTACGATGAAGGATATTATAGATAAGGCCGCAGGACACCACTATAACTCAAAAGGTTTTGTATACTCAGATGAATATGATATAGATAAACTTGACCAGATTGGCGAAGAGATTAATAAAAGATTCTATACACCCCTGCGGCTTTCCAAGATTATTAGAAGGCTTTCCACTACTGATATATTTACAAAAAAAGACTTATTAAGAATAACTTACGATGTCGTTAGGACTTTTGTGTAAATTATTTTATGTGTAGCAAAAAGGATATACCTTTATAAATAATCCCCTGCCTTGACAATCCTATAATCTATTGAAAATTAATGGGTTATTAAAATAGCGCTCTCTGGCACAGAAAATGCTGTACTATATTAAAATAATAAAACTGATAAGTAAAGAGGCGGATATTGAAGACACCAAATATTGTTGTAAATGATATTTATGGAAATGACCTTTACATTAAGCAAATAAATGAATATACTATGCTTAATATACCATAGAAGTTCTTCTTAAAGGGATAAGCAACTATGACTAAGCAAGCATCCTCTTTAGCAAAACTTACAAAGCCCAAACCGGCGCATGTGTTGCTCAGAAAAAGGCTGTTTAAGCTTCTTGATGCGGCACGTCATCGTCCTATTATCTATATAACAGCTCCGCCTGGTTCGGGTAAGACCACCCTCGTTGCAAGTTATCTGACCGATAGAAAATTGCCATGTCTCTGGTATCAGATAGACGAAGGAGACGGAGACATTGCTTCCTTTTTCCACTACATGGGCATAGCAGCAAGGCAGGCAACGCCCCGTTTTCGCAAGCCAATGCCATTACTGACTCCTGAATATCTGCAAGGTCTTCCTACATTTACAAGGAACTACTTTAGAAAGTTGTATAGCAGGCTTAACCCCTCTGTGTCCCCCCTTGCTAAGGGGGGAATTAAAAGGGGGGTGAGTAAGAGTCGGTTTATCATAGTTCTGGACAACTATCAGGAGGCGCCGGAAGGCTCACAACTGCATGGTATTATACAGACAGGGCTTTCCGAAATTCCAGATGGTATAAATGTAATTATAATCAGCCGTATTCAACCTCCGGCAGCATTTGCAGGGCTTCAGGCTAATAACAGGATGAATATCCTCGGCTGGAATGAATTAAAACTATCGTCTGATGAGACCTATGGCATTGTGCAGCTTAAGGCGAAGAAAAAGCTGTCTAAAGAGCTAATACAAGAGCTTTATGATAAAACCAATGGCTGGGCTGCAGGGCTTGTGCTTATGCTGGAGCATCAGGGTTCAGCAGAAGTGATGCAAAGGCTTGGCAGCGGATTTACAACTCAGGCGATGTTTGTCTACTTTGCCTCTGAAATCTTTCAAAAATTGGATGAAACTTC
>JAHFEP010000245.1:2980-4010 GCA_023248415.1 Nitrospirota bacterium | reverse complement strand
TAGTCTTGGTATTTCATATAAAAAACTCAAACAGTATGATGAGGCAATAGAGTCATTTAAAAAAGCATTAGAGCTTAAGCCTGATGAGTACGGGAATTGGATTAACATTGGTATTGAATACATCAACCTTAAAAAGGATAATGAGGCTGTAGAAGCCTTTAAAAAAGCAATAGAACTAAAACCTGATAGTCCAGAAGCATGGGTTAATTTGGGACACGCATATTTTCACCTCGGTAAATATGAGAAGGCAATTGATGCAGAGAAGCAAGCTATAAAAATAAAACCTAATGAAAAGTATATTTTATCAAATTTATTTCATACACTTGTGGTTCTTTTTGCAGAGGAAGGGAGTAAAGGAAATATAGATTTATCACTTAAAAACCTTAAAGAGGCGTTAACTTATTTCATTAAGTTGCGCAACAAGAAAAAAAGTATCCCTATATTTATATCTGCGTTTAAAAATATTGTCGCAGCTAAGAAAACAGAATTATTAAAAATGGCTCTTAATGAAATAAAGGCAAGAAATTTGTCTGAACTTTTGGAATTTTTATCCCCTTACTTTACGTTTGTTAAGTATTTGGAAACTAAAGACTCTGAAATTATTGACAGATTGCGTCATGAGGAACGGATTGCAATAGAGGATATGTTAAAGATGATGGAGCATGGAATCGGAGGTCAGGCATTGAAATATAAGAAGTAATAGACAGTAATAAAAAGGAGATTGCTGACCGCATACAGGTTCACTATGCTATTGCGAGCAAGGTTTTTTAAACACAGGCTTATGCCTTTCTAAGATTTCTCCGAATAACATAAAAACACATTATTATTAATTTTCCATTACCTTAGCATGTATTCTGATTCTGATTCTGTTTTTTCTTTTGACTTTTCAGGTGGATTTGATATATTTTAAAAAACTTTGGTATTTGGGCTGACAGAAAAGATATAATGAGATGCGGAAGGCTGCCGCCCTAGCAATGACAACTTACCTTGTTGTTCGCTATATTTCACTATATATAGTAAAGGAGTTGAA
>JAHFEP010000245.1:0-2970 GCA_023248415.1 Nitrospirota bacterium | reverse complement strand
CTGTTTATCTTTAGAATGACGGCAAGGCAAATAGGGGTCGCCTATGAAATATAAGAAGCAATAAGCAGTAATAAAAAGGGATTGCAGACCACATACAACTTCGCTATACTGTGATGAGCAAGGTTTATTTGCGGGTTCTGGTTTGTAACCTGAACCCGCAGTTATGAAATAATTTATATGGAGGATTTAAAGATACATGCTTAAGGTCAGCGGTTTAGAAAAAACATACGGCAAACAGGAGATTTTTGACAATGTGAGTTTTGTCATAAATCCCGGCGAGCGGATTGGATTGGTCGGCAGAAACGGCCACGGCAAAACAACCCTGTTCAGAATGATACTTGGCGAGGAGCACCCTGACGCTGGTGTTATCAGCGTTCCCAATCATTACACCATCGGGCATCTCTCCCAGCACATCCATTTTACTGAGGATACTGTTTTGAAGGAAGGGTGTCTCAGCCTTCCGGTTTCAGAAGACGGGATTGATGAAAGCTATAAGGTGGAAACCATTCTTATGGGTCTTGGATTTTCTATGGATGATTTTAACCGGCACCCGAATGAATTCTCCGGCGGTTATCAGGTTCGGCTGAATCTTGCCAAGGTATTGGTCTCTGAGCCGAACCTGCTCCTTCTTGACGAACCAACCAACTATCTGGACATTGTATCAGTGCGATGGCTGACGCGATTTCTGCGCAGTTGGAAAGATGAGCTGATTATAATCACACATGACCGCGAATTTATGGACAGCGTAACAACCCACACCATGGGCATACATCGCTGTAAGGTGCGAAAAATCGCTGGTCCGACACAAAAACTTTACCAGCAGATTTTGCAGGAAGAGGAGTTATATGAAAAGACGCGGACAAACGAGGAGAAGAAATATAAAGAGACTGAGCAGTTTATAAATCGTTTCAGGGCAAAGGCATCCAAGGCAAAGGCTGTTCAGTCTCGCATCAAGGCGCTTGAAAAAAAGGGAAAGTTAGAAGAGCTGGCGGAGATTAGAACCCTTGATTTTGAATTTAAATCAGCGCCTTTCCCCGGCAAATGGCTGATGAATGTGGAAAATATATCTTTTTCCTATAGTAAAGATAGTCTGCCGCTGATTGACGGATTAGGCTTATCTGTTGGCAAAAAAGACAGGCTCGCTGTTATTGGAAAAAATGGAAAGGGAAAGACAACCCTTTTAAATATGTTGGCAGGCGAACTCCAGCCGCAGACTGGAGCGGTTAATCATCACCCAAACTTAAAGATTGCCTATTTTGGACAGACTAATATAAACCGTCTTGACCCTAAAAAGACCGTTGAGCAGGAAATAATCAACACACATCCTGATTGCAACAGAGGCGCTGCCCGCAGGATATGCGGCATCATGATGTTTGACGGCGATAAGGCGCTGAAAAAGGTAGAGGTGCTTTCAGGCGGGGAAAAAAGCAGGGTTCTTCTTGGGAAACTGCTTGTCAGTCCGGCGAATCTCCTTTTATTAGACGAACCAACCATCCATTTAGACATGGATTCTATAGATTCCCTTGTTGAGGCTATTGAGGCATTTGAAGGGGCTGTGATTATTGTTACTCACAATGAGATGATACTAAATGCTATAGCCACAAGGCTTATTGTATTTGACGGCGGCAAAACAGGCCTGTTTGAAGGAACCTATCAGGAGTTTTTGGATCGTGTAGGATGGGAAAGTGAGAGAGAAGCTGAGAATAGCGGCAGCCAGAACAATGGCAAACAAAACAGGAATGTTAACAAAAAGGAGTTGCGTCGGCTCAGGGCTCAGATAGCTGAAGACCGTTCAAAGATACTGGCGCCTCTGCAAAAGAAGATTGCTGATGCGGAAAAGGCCATAATGCTTTTGGAAAAGGATGCAGAAAAAGAGAGCCAAGCCCTTGTGGAGGCTTCTGAAAAAGGCGACGGCGAAGCCATATCAAGGCTGTCCATTGCTATGCATAACTTAAATATCAGGATTGGATCCTTTTTTAAAGAGCTGGAATCGTTGACCGCTGAGCATGATGCAAAGGCAAAAGAGTTTGAGGAAAGGCAGAATGAGCTGCAGTATTCCCCATAGCCTCCTGATATTATAAATAGCCTCGGCTTTTGCATCCGTCACTATTTATCAGCAAAGGGTTTCTGGTGAACAGCGCGCCGCTTTTTTATTACCTTCTCAGTTTTTTACACTGCTATTGCTTCAACCATCTGCCAGTCATGAGATTTTTGCGAAGCGTGCCACAGGTCAAAGTTCTGTTGTAGATTAAGCCAGAGCTCCGGTGTTGTATTAAATGCCTTTGACAAACGGAGCGCCATCTCCGGGGTAACAGAACCATGCTCATTAACAATTTTAGATATTGTTTTTCTGGATACCCCGAGCATTTTTGCAAGCTCTGAAATTGTCAAAGACAAAGGCTCCAAGTAATGCCTTTTTAAGATGCCCCCCGGATGCGTTGGGGGCCTTTTTCTTATTCTCATTTTCAATCCTCCTAATGATAATCTATATAATTAACATTGTATGCATTACCTTCTTCAAAAGCAAAGACAATACGCCAATTTCCTGACACTTTCACAGCCCATAGCCCTTTCATTTTACCTTTAAGCTGATGTAAATCAGAGCCCGGATATCTCATATCTGTTACAGAATGTGTTGCGTCAAGTCGATCAAGGATATCTGAAAGCTTTTGCACATGTTGAGCCTGGATGCCTTTTTTTGTGCCATTATAGTAAAAATCTTCCAAGCCTCTGTGCTTAAAGCTTTTTATCACAATTTAGTGTAACCAAAATGGTTACATTTGTCAATAATAAACTACTATAACATCTCGCCTTACATAGTCAAAACTTTTCGCTGTAGTTGCTAAAATTGTGTAATCCCAAAATGATAATGTCCTGTTTAGCCAAGATAGAAATGTCCTATTCTTAAGGATGCTATACTGCCCTATTTAAAAGGAGGGCATAATGGCAGGAAAGGACATTATCATGTTA
>JAHFEP010000089.1 GCA_023248415.1 Nitrospirota bacterium | reverse complement strand
CTTAACACCCTTATCTTTGCACTCAGCCATAAAATCCTTTAATTCATCCATTGTAATTATTCCTAACTGGTAAATTTTACTATCTGATAAAAATATACATCAAAGTCTTTTGCTTGTCAAGTAAAAAATTTAAGGCCTCTTTTTTTGCTTGACAAAAAAAGGGGGATGTTATATGTTATGTCCACTTCAACAGAGACACATCAAAAACGGCTAATCTTAAGTTAAGAAGGGAGGGGAGAGATACTCTTGTTAGCTTCTTGAATAGGGGGAGAAAAAACTTTAAAGAATAGCTTTTTTACTTAAGAAAAATCAGGAAATAGCAAAATAAATTAAAAGGGAAAGGAGCTAATGGATGAAAGGATTTACAAGGCTTTTTGCAGCAGCAATAGTTGTTCTGTCAATGGTTTTTAGTGTGGGAGTTTATCAGGCAAAGGCAGGTTCAGCAGAGGGGAAGAGCGCTTTTACATCAAAAAACTGTGGTAGCTGCCATTTGACAACAGGACCGAATACAGATAAAACATTTGAGGATAAGCTGAAGCGTAAAGGACCTGATCTATGGTTTGCAGGCAGCAAATTCAAAAAGGATTGGCTCGTAGGCTGGTTAAAATCACCGAAACCAATAAGGCCAATGGAATACAATTCAATTGAGAAGAAAAATGCTGGAAATCACGGTAAGCTCTCTGATAAGGAAGCAGCAGATGTTACTGAGTATCTGATGACACTTACATCAAAGGATGTAGTAAAGGGTGTAGTTGAGGATGGAAAACCAAATATCCAGGGCAAGATTGTATTTGAGAAGAAGCAGGGTTGCTATGGCTGTCATTCATATACGAAGGCAGGGAAGCTTTTTGGCGGTATGAGCGCGCCGAGCTTTGTTGATGCAGGCAAAAGACTTCAAGGGGATTTTATCTATGCTTATTTAAAGAATCCAAAGGCATTAATCCCTGTAAAGAGAATGCCCACTTATGATGGCATCCTGAACGATAATGATATGAAGGCAGCAGCTCAATACATAACAACCTTCAAATAAATCGCCTTGAGCGTAAGGCTTGAAAGGAGAGATAGATAAAGATGAGGAGAATGACAGTTTTTGCTTTAGCAGTATTGTTTGTAGTAATGTTAATCAGTGTTAGGCAATCCTTTGCTGTTAGCGCTGATGAGAATTATAAATGGTACTGCGCCCAATGCCATGGATTAACAGGTAAAGGGAATGGCGTGAATGCAACCCCTGACCAGCCTGTCAATCCAAAAAATCATACAGATACTGCTGAGATGGCAAAGCTTACTGTCTCTGATGTGGAAAATGTTATAAGGGACGGGGGAGCTGCTACAAGCAAGTCAACCATGATGCCGCCATGGGGCAAGGTGCTTACGGATGCAGAGGTAAAGGAGCTTGTAGTTCATCTGAGTAAGTTGTGTAACTGTAAGTTTAAATAGAGATTAATAAGAAAACTCAAAATTAAGAGAGGAGGGTAAGAAGAATGAAAAGTTTGATGAAAGTAGCAGTATTAGTGGTAATGGTTTTATTTGCTGCAACATTATCAATTGCAGCAGAGGAGAAGAGGCCTGTTCAGCCTGATGATGTTCTAATGAAGGCAAGGGATAACTATGGCAAAGAGTCAATTAACATGTTAGAGGGTAAGGGAGGAACAACCTACGGGGTTAAGGGTTATGACTATCTTACAGGCGTAGGCAAAAGGAACCCAAAGGCAACCGTTGAATCTGTTGACAGCGGCTATGCTAAGGCAACAGGCAAGACTGAGCTCTGGGACAGAAAGAAAACAGTGGATAAGCTAAATGAGGCAGATGCACGGGACCAGTGGGTTAATACATGGTCAGGAAAGTATAATACAGCGGTTGCAGGCGCTGACCCAAATCAGGGCAAGCACTGGTACTATTTTTATTGCGTATCATGCCACGGCTGGCAAGGTCAGGGTGATGGCCCAAATGCAATAGAGATGGACCCAAGGCCAAGACCGTTAACAAAGGGCGACTACATGAATAAGAGGACAAATACTCAGCTCTTTGGTGTAATCAAAGGCGGCGGTGTTGCAGTTGAATTGGCAGATGCAATGCCTGCATGGGGCAATGTCCTTCAGGATCAGGATATCTGGAATGTTGTGTCATTCTTAAGGGCAATCTCAGATGCTCCTTACACAGCATCTCCAAGTGATGTTACACCTCTTAATGCAAGCAAGAGCGCTGAGTTTAAGGAACTTCAAGAACTCATTGAAGCACAGCTTGGCGGACGCGGCGGCGGTTTAGTCGGCGGATATTCTATTGAGGGCGGCAATCGCAAGGTAGCAAAATAGATTAATTAAAGCAGGGGCACATTGCAATGTGCCCTTACAGTAGAAAATAAAAGGGCACGATTTGGTTCTCAATCGTGCCCCTTTTTTTTATCTATAAAACCTGTTGACAGTATTCATAAAAAAATGTTAATTTAATAATTCAGTCTTCAAACAGATATTCAGGCTTACCCAGTTTAAAAGGGGAGGATTTTTATATATGAGGCGCATATTAATAATTATTGGAATTATTGTAATAATTGGAATATTGGCGGCCTTTGTCCCTGGGAGCTACGGCGGAAAAATAATTGAAAAGGCAAAATCCCTGGGCTATATTGAGTATTCCCCCCACGAGGCAGAGCAGCTTGCAGCCGTGAGATGTTCCAGATGCCACGAACTTGACAAGGTTACAAAGTACTGTTTCAGATGCGGTCCTCCCTTGATAGTTGTTGTTCATAATATGAAGGCTTTTGTTACTCTCTGGGAGAAAAAATTTCCTGAACAAAAAGTATTCCAAATGACAGATGCAGATGCAGTTGCCATTGCCCAGGTCTGGAATGCCCTGATTGGGAATTGGGAGGATGGCTGGAATAAGAAGGATTTAATAAAATTATTAGAGAATGACAAGGCATTGCTGAAGCTCCTTGATACACCTGTTGAAAACAGGAGGATAGAGGCAGCGCTGAGGGGGAAAAGCGCACCCGGCACCTATAAAGAGGTGTTTGATGATATACAGCAGCCCAAAAAGGATGGAGAGAGGGGTAAGTAAGGATGATAGAGGTAGAAAATCTTACAAAGACATACGGCTCATATAATGCCCTTAAAGGTATTAACTTTAGAGTAGAAAAAGGCGAGATACTCGGTTTTCTTGGTCCAAATGGCGCAGGCAAGACAACCACTATGAGGATATTAACCTGCTTTTTTCCAGCAACATCTGGAAAGGCAACAGTCGCAGGATATGATGTCTTTGAAAATTCGCTGGAGGTTAAAAAGAGAATCGGCTACCTTCCAGAGAATGTCCCGCTATACAAGGATATGGAGATAACCGACTATCTTACCTTTGTAGGCAGGATAAAGGGTGTTAGCGCAAAGGATATAAAAACAAAGGTCAGTAAGGTAATGGGTGACTGCGGCATAACCCACATGGCAGGAAAACTCATTGGCGAGCTTTCCAAAGGATACAGGCAGAGGGTCGGCCTTGCGCAGGCATTAATCAATGACCCTGAAGTCCTAATCCTTGATGAACCCACAATAGGCCTTGACCCAAAACAGATAATAGAGATAAGGCAGTTGATAAAGAATCTTGCAGGGAGGCACACTGTAATTCTCAGCACACATATACTTCCAGAGGTCAGCATGACCTGCCAGAGGGTTGTTATTATTAATGAAGGAAGGGTTATTGCAGTTGATACACCGCATAATCTTACAAACCAGATTCAAAAAGCAGCGAGGATATTCTTTAAGATAGAAGGCCCTGCTGTGAATGTTGTGAAGGAATTAAATAAGGTAAAGGGTGTGAAGATGATTGAGAAAAAGGAGACAAGCAACGGTGTGACAGACTATATTGTTGAGCTGGAGAAGGGGAATGAAAACAGAAAGGTTCTGCCTGAGCTTATTATAAAGAACGGATGGGGATTGCATGAGATGCGGTCTGTTGAGATGAGCCTTGAGGATATATTCATAAAGCTTGTTACAGAGGAGAAGGGGGTAAAGACATGAGGAATTTCTATCTGATATTTAAAAAGGAATTGAAATCCTACTTCTACTCGCCGATTGCATATGCGGTAATGACAATCTTTTTGATAATAACAGGATATTTCTTTTACAATATCTTTGCTACATTCAGCACCCTCAGCTTTCAGGCGCAGATGAATCCCACGCTTGCCAAGCAATATAATCTTCTGAATATTTCAGAGTCTGTTGTAAGACCGCTCTTTGGCAATGTAAGCGTGATTATGCTGCTGCTAATGCCGCTTTTGACCATGCGGCTCTTTTCAGAAGAAAAGAGGTCAGGCACAATAGAGCTCCTGCTTACATATCCTGTCAGGGATATAGAGGTAGTGCTTGGCAAGTTTGCAGCGTGCCTTGCCATCTTCAGCATCATGCTTGTGTTTACCTTATTGTATCCATTTCTTATAAAGATATACGGCCAGCCTGAATTAGGGCCTATTATAACAGGATATATCGGGCTCTTTTTTATGGGAGCTGCATTTATCGCCTTTGGCATCTTTGCATCAACCCTCACAGAAAATCAGGTGGTAGCAGCAGTTCTATCCTTTGGGGTATTGCTATTTTTCTGGATGGCAGGATATTCCATTAGTTTTGTGAGCTCTTCATTGGTCAGTGTTCTTTCTTATATTGCCTTAACTCAACACCTTGAGAGTTTTGCAAAAGGGGTTATTGACAGCGGGGATATTATATATTATTTAAACTTTACCATGCTCTGCATATTTTTATCATTAAGGGCATTAGAATCAAAGAAGTGGAGGGGGTAATAAAGAAGATATGATAAGCAATCTGATAGGCCTTATCGGGATACTGCTGATTATAACAGGAGCCCTTATATTTGCAATAAATACTGTATTAACAACACTCTCTTCCTCGTTAATATTTGCAGGTCTTCTCCTTATACTTGTATACCTTTATATAAATTTTTCCAAGTTCAGAGATGTCTTCCTGAAACGTTCGGCAAAGTACGGGGCGAATATGGCAATAATGATTCTGATATTTATATCCGTCATTGCCCTGATAGCTGTTATATCTACAAGATATAAAAGAAGGATAGACCTGACTGCAACAAAACGTTATACCCTTTCAGCTCAGACTGTAAAGATTTTAAAATCACTGAAAAAGGAGATTGAGGCTGTTGCCTTTTACAGGGCTGATGAGAGGACAAGGCAGGTTATGGAAGACCTCCTGCTTGAATATTCATATTATTCACCTCATTTAAAATATCAATTTGTAGACCCTGACAGAAAGCCGACAGTAGCTGCAAAATACGGCGTTTCATCATACAGGACAACCCTGCTTATATCAGGAAAGAGGCAGGAGACTGTTGGCATGGAGTCTGAGGAGAGGCTTACAAACAGCATAATAAAGGTTACAAGAGACAGCATTAAAACTGTTTATTTTGTAACAGGCCACGGTGAGAATGATATCGCTGATTTCCAGAAGGGCGGTTATAAGGCTGCAAAAGAGGCAATAGAAAGGGAGAACTATGAGCTCAGGACGCTGCTCCTTTTGAATGTAGAGGATATACCGCAGGATGCCTCAATTGTTATAATCAGCGGGGCGCACAAGGATTTTGTATCCTCAGAATTGGAGAAGCTCAAGCGATATATTAACAGGGGAGGAAAGCTTTTTATCATGATTGACCCTGGAAGGGTGCATAATCTTATTCCATTCCTGTCTGAATACGGCTTTAAGATAGGCGATGATGTTATTATTGATAAGCAGAGTCAGGTTTATGGAGCAAACTACCTGACCCCTGTGGTTACTGAATATGATGATAAGCATCCGCTTACAAGAGACTTCAATTTTGCAACTCTTTTTCCTCTTGCCCGTTCAGTAGATATGAATAAAGACCTTTCAAGGGGCGCTTATCCCATTATAAAGACAGGTCCGTATAGCTGGGCAGAGACAGACAAAAAGGCATTAGAGGCAGGCAAGGCAGAGTATCAGGAGGGAAAGGACAAAAAGGGGCCCATAACCATTGGCTCTGTAACAGCAGTAGAGGCAGGCAAGGCAGATGAAACAGGCAAGAAGCTCTATGCAAGGATAGTGGTTTACGGCAATTCTGGTTTTGCAAATAATACGCATTTAAATTTATTAGGCAACAAAGACCTTTTCTTAAATACAGTAGGCTGGCTTGCTGAAGAGGAGGATTTAATATCAATTAGGAGTAAAGATAGCGAGGCAACGGCTGTTGTGCTCACTGCTACACAGGGAAGGCTGATATTCTGGCTGCCTGTAGTTGTGCTTCCTACCATTGTCTTAGTAGCAGGTCTTGTTATCTACAGCAGGCGGAGGTTCAGGAAGTGAGTTTTTTTAAGAAGACGATTTTCTGGGTGATGGTTCTTGCTGTTATAGCCGGCGCCTTTATTGTATTTACAAAGGAAGAAGAGAAGATAGAGAAGAAGAGGGAAGAGTCCGTAAAACTTTTTCATTTTGAGCCTGATGATATTACAGAGCTCTCTTTTAAAAAAGGGGCTCAAATAATAGAGTGTAAAAATGACGGCAAGGGATGGTATATTTTAAAACCAGTAAGGGCTGACGCTGATAAGGATGCCTTTGAAAGATTTTTTAAGATGGTGGTAAAGGGCAAGATAGATGCTGTGCTGCTTGAGAACCAGCCAAAGGAGAGGCTCGCTGAATTCGGGCTTGATAAGCCATACCTTGAAATAAGCTTTAAGCTGAAGAATGATAAAAAGCCAAAGAGCATTTTTTTCGGCGACAGGGGCCCGACGCAGAATGTTGCATTTGCAATAATCTCTAATGATGCCCGGGTATTTCGCCTTCATGCAGATATACGCGCAGAGGCAGATAAGGATGTCTATGACCTGAGGGATAAGACAATCCTTCCTTTTGATCCGACGAAGGCTAAGGGCGTTGCCATAATCAGGGGTGATAAAAAGATTGTTATGGAGCAGCCTTCTGAGGGCAGGTGGCATCTTACAGAGCCCTTTGAAGGGATTGTGAATGTTGCAAAGCTGATGGAGATATTATATAAGGTAAAGAATTCAAAGGCGCAGGCATTTATAGAAGAAGACCCGCAGGATTTGAAAAGATACGGTCTTGATAAGCCGGCGCTAAAGTTAAATGTCTGGTCAGGGGATGCAAACCCGCCGCAGGTCTTGTTGATTGGCAATAAGAGCAAAAACCCGCGCGGAATCTATGCAAAAAGGGAATCCATTGCAAATGTATTTCTCCTTGAGGAGGAGTTTACGGATGCATTTCCTGAGGATGCAAAAAAGATGGTAGAGAAGTAAGATAATGACAAACGGAGGAGCTTTGATGAAAACAGCAAAGTTAAAAGCAGCGACTTTCCTTATCCTTTTTATCCTTCTTCCTGTTTTTGCCTTTGCACAAGCTGACAAGCCAAGACCTATGAGGATAGGCGTAATCGGCCCTGAAACAAGCGAGATGTCTGTATACGGCCTAAAGACACTTGCAGGCGCATCAATTGCTGTTAAAGAGATTAATTCAAAGGGCGGTGTCCTCGGTAAAAAGATAGAGTTATTTAATTACGATGACAAGAATACCAAGAGCGGCGCTGTGAATGCTGCTATTAAATTGATAGAAGAGCATAAGGTCATCGGGATTATTGCAGCGCCTACAGGCTGGTCATCCTTTGGGCCTACATTTGCAGCTAATGATTCAAAGACGCTGTATATAACAGCAGGCACAAGAAGAAAACTCGGCAGGAGCGGTAATTTTATATTCAGGAATTCCCTCCCTGATGATTTGGCAGCAGAGGGCACAATTGCATATTGCGCAGATAAGCTCGGCTATAAAAGATATGCAATAATTACTGCTGTGGAAAATGATTTTTCCCTTCAGCTTACAGCGTATTTTAAAAAGGCTGTTCTTGATAAAAAGGGCGCTGTGGTTACAGAGGTTTATGCAGGCGCAGGAACTGGATATTCAGATTTTAAAGACGCTGTCTCTGAGATAAAACAAAAATCCAAGGGACAGGTTGATGCAATTATATATACAGGAAGCGCTAAAGAAGGCGCAGAAATTATGGAAGAGGCAAAAAAACAGGGTTTGAATGCACCGCTTGTCGGCGGCAGCGACCTGATGTCTTCTGAACTGTGGGAGGTTGGCAAGGATTCAGTTGTTGGAACCATTGCTTATAACAGTTTTGCCATTGACAGCAAATCAAAGGAGGCAGTTAGGTTTATTGAATTGTACAAGAATGAGAAGGGCGAGGATCCAGATGCTACTGCTGCATTGGCGTATGATGCTGTTATGCTCTTGTCTGAGGCAATTAAAAAGGCAAAATCAACTGACACAATCAAGGTCAGAGAGGCAGTAGTAAATTTAAAAGGTTTCCGCGGCGCCACAGGTGCAATGAGTTTTGGCGTCGGCGGGGAGCCTCTTAAGCGTCCTTTTGTTTTCAAACTTGAAAAGAAAGAAAGCGCTTACTTCTTTAATCTCGTTGATGAAAAATAGATATAATGATAATCGGAATCTTCCTATTTTCCGCTTCGCTGCTGCTGCTTGAGATAACCTTTACAAGGTTAAGCTCAGTAATCCTTTCATACCATTATGTATTTCTTGTCCTTTCCACTGCCATGTTCGGCCTGGGCATGGGCGGCCTTACAGCATACTATCTTGCTAATCCCCCCTCACCCCCCTTTAGTAAAGGGGGGAAGGGGGGATTTTCTGGCAATAAATATCTGTTATTGAGCTGTGCATTATTTACAATCTTCATTCCTGTCTCAATAGCCTTAATGGCATGGCTTCCTTATATATCAAACATCTTCTTTTATGCATTCCTGATGTTTGTTCCATTCTTTTTCGCTGGTATCCTTCTATCTGTAATATTCAGGCTTTATCCAGAGGAGAGCTCAAGGCTCTATGCAGCAGATATATTCGGCGCAGCAGCAGGCGTTACCGCTGCTGTATTTTTGCTGAAGATATTTGGCGGAATAAACAGCGCCTTGTTTGCCTCTGTTTCAGCGTCTGTTGCTTTGATATTTTTCAGCGCTGGTCTAAAATCCACCCACTCCCTTTTTACTGACTCCAAATCCCCCTGTATCCCCCTTTTTCTAAGGGGGACTTTAAGGTTTCCCCCCTTTACTAAAGGGGGGCAAGGGGGGATTAGAAAGATCATCCTGCCTGCCTTTTTAACAGGAATTACCATATTTGTTTTTATAATAAACCTCTCACTTCAGCTTGCCAAAGAGGTGCCTGTTGGCGACGACCCGATTAAGGATTTAAACAGGCTGGTTGCAGACCCTGAAAAAGGGGGCGAGATTATTGAAACAAGGTGGAGCGCATTTGGCCGCACAGACCTTGCAAAACACACAAAGGAAACAGATGTAATGACGTTATTTGTTGACGGCACAGCAGGGACGCCCATGTATCGTTTTAATGGAGATATTAAAAATCCGGACGGAATTGTAAAGGAGATACCAAAAACCTTTCCGGGATATTTTCCATTCCTTTTTCTTAAAGATAATGAGAAGGAGAGTGCGTTGATTATTGGAAGCGGCGGAGGCAGGGATGTCCTGATTGCATTAATGGCTGGGATAAAGGATATAACAGCAGTAGAGGTGAACAGGGAATTAGCAGATATTGTTAAAGACCATTCAAAATATAACGGCGGTATTTACACCAATTATAAGAATGTAAATATTGTGATTGATGAAGGCAGGAGTTTTCTAAAGAGGTCAAATCATAAATACAATTCAATTATCCTTACGCTTCCTGTTACAAAGAGCAGCAGGAGCATTGAGGGTTTTGCATTAACAGAAAGCTTTCTTCTTACAGAGGAGTCTATTGTTGACTATCTTGAGCATCTGAATGATGACGGCCAGATTATTGTATTGATGCATAATAAGATGATGGCATTAAGGATGGTTTCGCTGTCGCTCTCTGCAATGAAAAAAAACGGAATAGATAATCCTTCTGCAATGAGGCATATATATCTGTTCGGCGACAAGCTGCCATTATTTGTTTTAAGGAAAAAGGCATTTACAGAGGATGAAATCAGATTAAGGATGGCAGAGATGCAGAGGCTCGGCTTTGGAGAGGGGATTGTGTTTATGCCGTATAATAAGATTAATGCGCATGATTCAGTAAATAAGGCATTGCTGCTGGTTGCAGATGGCGCTGTTTCAATAGAAAAGATAATTAAGGCAACAGACAAGGATATCTCTGCTGTAACAGATGAGAGCCCATTCTTTTATAAATTTGAAAAGGGTCTGCCTGACAATGTATTGCTTCTCCTTGAGCTTTCAATCATCCTTAGTGTTTTAATCTCTGCGCTTCCGTTTATAGTCGCTAAAAAAGGAGGGCGGAATTCAAAAACTAATTTTATAAGACCTGTATTGCTTTTTCTATTATTAGGCGCTGGCTTTATGATTCTTGAGGTCTCTTTAATCCAGAGGTTTATTCTTTTTCTGGGCTCTCCTGTGATTTCTATGTCTGTATTTTTAATTACACTCTTTATCGGCATGTCTTTCGGCAGCTTTTATACAAGCAGGTTTTTAGATAATGGCATAGGATATAAGATAGGGCTATATGCAGTTATAATAGGGGCAGCAATTATTGCATATAGCATTCTTTTGCCGAGCATCTTCAGATTGTTTATTGGTTATGCGCTTATCACAAGGATTATATTAGCAGCAATACTTGTTCTGCCGCTTGGTTTTCTGCTGGGCATACCTTTTCCATCTGGCATAAGGTTATTAAAACTGAGAGAAAAAGGGTTTTTAATACCATGGATGTGGGGTATTAATGGCGCAGCCTCTGTACTTGGCTCTGTATTGGCTGTGGCAGTTGCAATAATGGCAGGTTTTACATCTGCCCAGTTTATAAGCGCTGGTTGTTATTTATTTATTGGGTTTTTGTATTTAAACAGAACTAATGATTGACAGGCATTTTTCTTGCAATAATGTTATGCATAACTGCTTGATAATATTAGGAATAAGAATTATCTTTTTTTCTTGACAAATTTATCTGAATAATTTAATATCTGCTACACTCATTTTAAACGTT
>JAHFEP010000244.1 GCA_023248415.1 Nitrospirota bacterium | reverse complement strand
AATATCTTTCTTACAAATATCCATCGTGTGTATGAGGATAACCGCAAAGAGCCGTCATTTGAGGATGAAGATACCTCGGATTATTTTCTTGGCAAGAAGCCGGTTGGCGCTACAAATGAGTCAAAAATCAATCTAAGCGATATTGTGCGGGATATAGATGAATTGATGGTTTTGAATGATGAGGCTCACCATATTCACGATGAAAAGATGGCATGGTTTAAATCAATAGAGGATATACATAATCGCCTTTTACAAAAAGGCAGTGAGCTTTGTTTGCAGGTTGATGTAACTGCGACCCCGAAGCATAACAACGGCGCTATTTTTGTGCAGACAATATCTGACTATCCCTTGGTTGAGGCGATTTATCAGGATGTTGTCAAGCATCCTGTGCTGCCGGATTCTGCCAGCCGCGCAAAATTAGTTGAAAAAAAGAGTTCAAAATATTGTGAAAAGTATGAGGATTATATACACCTCGGCTATCTTGAATGGAAAAAGGTGTATGATGAACATATCAAGATTGGCAAGAAGGCTGTGCTTTTTATTATGACGGATGATACGAAGAATTGCGACGAGGTTGCTGAATATTTAGAGGGAAGATATCAGGAGTTTAAGGATTCTATTCTGGTAATCCATACTAAAAACAACGGAGAGATTTCTGAAACATCATCGGGTAAGAGCAAGGAGGAATTGGAGATACTGCGAAAGGCGGCGAATGATATTGATAAAAATGAAAGCCCATATAAGGCAATAGTCTCTGTGTTGATGCTCAAAGAGGGCTGGGATGTCAGGAATGTTACAACCATTGTCGGCTTGCGGCCCTACGCTGCAAAGAGCAATATCTTGCCGGAGCAGACGCTTGGCAGAGGGCTGCGCCGGATGTATAGGGATGAAAATGTGACAGAGCTTGTCAGCGTAGTCGGCACAGATGCCTTTATGGACTTTGTTGAATCCATAAAAAGAGAAGGCGTGGAGTTTGAAACAAGGAAGATGGGCGAAGGGACAGGTCCTCAATCTCCTATAGTGGTAGAGATTGACAATGAGAATCAGCATAAGAATATTGAGAGGCTTGATATTCAGATACCGATATTAAGCCCAAGAATTTACCGAGAATACAAAAACCTTTCAGAATTGGATACTACAGGCTTTAATCACAAGAGGCTGCCTGTTAAACAATTCAGCGAGGAAGAAAAGCGTCAAATAGTCTTTAAGGATATTACTACCGGCGAGATTACCCACGCAACCGAGATGGACACAGATTTTGCGGCGAATTATCAGAGCGTCATAGGATATTTTGCCCAAGTCATAATGAAGGAATTAAGGCTTGTAAGCGGCTACGACATATTATATGGAAAGGTCAAGGAATTCATACAAGCACATCTATTCACGGAAAGGGTTGATTTCGAGGATTTGAACATTATTCGGAACTTGTCCGAGATTGAGGCAACGAAAACCATTATAGAAACCTTCAAGAAGCAGATTAACGAATTGACGGTTCTTGATAAGGGTGAAGCGGAGATAAGGGATTATATAAAAATCAGCAAATGCCGCCCTTTTGTCGTTAAAGAGCAGGGTTATTTGATTCCTAAAAAGAGCGTATTCAATAAAATCATTGGAGATAGTCATTTTGAACTTCAATTTGCAGGTTTCTTGGATGGGTGCAATGATATTATTTCCTATGCAAAGAACTTTTTTGCTGTTCATTTTAAAATAGATTACCGCAATGCTGATGGGGCTATATCTGACTACTACCCTGATTTTGTTGTAAAGGCTGCTGAGAAGGAAATTTATGTTATAGAAACAAAAGGGCGCGAGGACTTGGATGATTTGATAAAAATTGAAAGATTAAGCCAATGGTGCGATGATATTAACTCGGCTCAATCTGAAGTGCGCTATGCGTGGCTATATGTGGAGCAGGAAAAATTTGAGAAATATTCTCCCAAGAATTTTAATGAACTTAGGAATGCTTTTAAGAGCGAGGGGTAAATTTATTTAAGAAATCGCAAGAAATCGGGAAAGGCGTTTTTGTTCTGTCTTGCGAGAAGGGAAAAGAGACTGGCAGATTATCTGGCGGAAAGAGGGCTGGAGATTGAGCTTGCAGAGAGGAAAATAAAACTTTATGAATATTCAGTGTTCAAATTTTTATTCGGGGACACTTCCAATATTTATTTTAGCTCTCAAGCAGTCGGTTCTTCATCAGGCATTCGGCGGGATGTTGTAAAATATGCTGTTTTGAGAATGTTAAATAATAAAAACGTAGCGGTCCTGGAATTAGTTGATTTTTAACTGTATTATTGTTATCATTGTTAAATAATGAATACCGAAAATGTTAAAAAACCAGTGTTTCGCGAAGTGCCTTTGGTATTATATGAGCCGTCATGGGGTTCGTCGCTTGCTAAAACCATTATTGAGTTGGAACGACTGCGGGTAAAAAAACTTGGAGGACCTGTTCCGCCTTATATTTTTTTTCAACTTAAAGAAATATTTCAAATGCTTGAGAGTCTGGGCTCTGCGCGCATTGAAGGTAATCGCACTACTCTGGCTGAATTTGTTGAAAAAGTTATTGAAGACCCGAGCCGGAAAACAAAGGACGAGAAACTGCGCGAAATATATAATATTGAACGCGCCATTGAATTTATTGAGGAGCATATTTCCACAAATGCCAATATTCAGCGCGCACATATTTCTGAAATACACAAGATTCTTGTTGATGGCTTGACACCGCCGCCGCAAGGAGAGGGGTCGCGTTATCCCGGAGAACTCAGGCCTGTTTCTATTGCGATTAAGGGTTCCTCGCTTGTTCCTCCGGATCCGCTGCTGGTGCCGGAATATGTCTGTGAACTTTTGGATTTTGTAAATAAACCGGTCGACCCGCAGCACGATTTATTGGTTACCGCGCTTTCACACCACCGCATGGCATGGATCCATCCTTTTGATAATGGAAATGGGCGGCTGGTGCGTATGTTTACCTATGCGCTGCTTATCAGGCAAGGGTTTCAGGTTAAAAACGGCCGCCTTCTGAATCCAACGGCTGTTTTCTGTATGGATAGGAAACGATATTATGCCATGCTTGAAAATGCGGATTCAGGGGAGAAAGACAAGGCGCTTGCATGGTGCGAATATGTTTTAAAGGGTTTGCGCGATGAGATGGAAAAAATAGACAGATTACTAGACCGGAAATACTTATTGGAAACGATTTTATCGCCTGCGCTTTCTTTCGCTCTGGAACGGGAGAATATTATTCGCCGTGAATATGACATTTTACGCGCTGTCATGCAAGATCCGGACATGAGCATTAAATCTGCGGATATTGAAACGATCATTGGGAAGGAATCCCCTGTCCAACGTTCACGCATCATTAAAAGATTAAAAGATAAAAAAATGCTTATGCCCTTAACGGAAAAGGGGAGGGTTTATACCATGGGTTTTGCCAATAATTATTTGCTCCGCGGAGTTATTCATGTCCTTGAGCAAAACGGCTTTATTCCGCAATCTCTTAATCAAAAATTGTAAGATTGTAGCGTATCTATGGATTCACTTTCCCAAAAATCCAGTGATCTCCAAGAACTGCAAAAACAAATTGCAGAGGCCGAACTAAAATCCAAAGGCAGAATAATAGAAGATTTTGATATCCTGATTGCCAGCATTGCTATTGTCAATCACTGTATACTGATAACAAATAATATAGAACATTTTAACAGGATTGGCGACTTACAGATGCAGAACTGGTTAGACAAGGACATTTCTGGCAAAACATGAAAATATGGCTTTCCGTCTAAAAATAATAATAAGAGAGTTTTTGTAGCTAAAATAAGGTTTTAATATGCCTATAAATGGGCTATATTGTAATTGCTTGAAATACGCTAAGAGATTGAAGGGCCAGAGGGTTATCTTGAACTCAATGGCATGTAATACTGTGTCCCTTTTTTCATTAAGGTAATCTGCTTTATCAAATCATCTAAATCTGCGCGGCTTTTTACAAAGTCTATTGAAGTTGTCTGTATTATAAGAAGCGGGCTGTCAGAATACTGGAAAAAATAG
>JAHFEP010000243.1 GCA_023248415.1 Nitrospirota bacterium | reverse complement strand
AACTACCATCTCCTCTCCCTCCCAATAATCGGTGCGTTCATCGGATGGGCCACAAACTATATTGCAATAAAGCTGCTCTTCTGGCCGCAGAGGCCTTACAAATTCCTTGGAATAAAGATTCAGGGGGTGTTACCCAAGAGAAAAAATGAACTTGCAAAGAGCATTGCCCATACAGTTGAAAGTCATATCCTGACAACAAGGGACTTTTCAAAGGTATTAGAAGAGATAGAATTTGAGGAAGAGGTAAAGGAGGCAGTAGAGGATGTATTAAAGAGGCGGCTTAAGATACACTGGGCCGGGATGCTCCCTGTAATTGGAGGAATAAGCGGAAGGCTTGCGCACAAATTAAAGGATATTATTGCAAAAGAGATGATTGCTGCTGTACATCATTATAAGGGGATGATGGTGGATAAATTCCACAGCCGTGTTGATTTGCAAAAGATGATCATTGAAAGGGTAGAAGGCTACGATATAGCAAAATTGGAAAAGATTATCACAAGGCTTGTTGCTAAAGAACTAAGGCATATTGAGCTTTCAGGCGCAATCTTAGGTTTCATCATCGGCGCACTGCAGGTGGTTTTCGCCGTGCTTTTTTAAACTCTTTTTATTCTAACTTTTGCATTCTGTATCCTTATTTCTTATGTATACTTTGTCATCTCTGCTGCAAGCTTAATAGCCTCTATCATGCTCGTTGGATTGGCGACGCCTTTTCCAGCGATATCATAAGCTGTTCCGTGGTCAACAGAGGTACGGATAATCGGAAGCCCTATTGTAACATTCACTGCCTTTCCAAACGCAAGCATCTTTAGTGGTATAAGCCCCTGGTCATGATACATAGCGACAATTACATCGTAATGGCCAAAGGTCGCCTTGTAAAAAAGCGTATCAGCAGGCGACGGGTCAGTAACATCTATCCCATCACCCCTTGCCTTGATTACTGCCGGCATAATATCATCCCACTCTTCTGTGCCAAAAAGCTTTCCCTCGCCTGCATGAGGGTTTAATGCAGCTACAGCTATCCTCGGATTTGCAAGATTAAAGTATTTCATTGCCTTATTTGCAAGGAGGATGGTTTTGTATACCCTGTCCTTATTAATATATCTTGGGACATCCTTTAATGCAAGGTGTGTTGTAACAAGCATTATCCTCAGCGGCCCGCTTACCATCATCATGCCAAAGTCCCTTGTTCCTGTAAGCTCTGCAAGAAGCTCTGTGTGCCCCCTGTATGGAAAACCAGAGGCATTCATCACCTCTTTGTTTATTGGCGCTGTTGTGATTGCATCAACTATTTTATTCTGTGCAAGCTCCACAGCTTTTTTAATGTAATCAACAACTGCCTTTCCTGCTGCCTTGCTTGGGAAGCCGAATTTTATCTGCCCCTCGTCTAAATTTTTTAGGTCAATAACATTGATTGTATTATGATAGATAAAATCCTTTTTTATCTCCTGAGAGGCCTTAACAGCAAGCTGGAGTTTTAAAAACTTCACCATGTCCTCTATAGTCCTTGCATCGCCGATTACAACAGGCTGGCAAAATTCATGCAATTTTGCCTGGTGAAATGCCTTTACAATAACCTCTGGCCCTATGCCGGCAGGGTCGCCCATTGTTATTCCTATAATCGGTTTTTTAATCATTTTGTTAATTTCTCCTCCATTCCAATTTTAGGGTCTTGCTTGCCTGTATCCAAAGAGCTGAAATAGGGAAAGTCTTTGAATTTAGCAATAAACGCAACAATATTATACGGGACCTGCCTTTTTTTCTGATTATATTTTTTCACCATTTCATTATAATCCCTTTTTTCATTAATTAAGCTGTTTTCAATTATTGCCAATTCATCCGAAACCTTAATAAATGATTGCTCCTCTCTTATTGACGGATACAGCTCAATAACACCCTGAAGGCTCGCAAGCGCATTTAAAAGGTCATTGGCAGCAGCAATCTTTTCTTCCTGAGTTTTTGCCCATGTAAGTTTTACCCTTGCATCGCCTGCTGCCTTCAGTATCTGCATTTCCTCAACATCTGAATAGGTATGTATTATGCCTGTATACCGCGGGACAATAGTAGAGATGCGGTAGAGGTAGTTTTCAATCTGCGTCCATGATGATTTTATGCCTTCATCTAATTTAACAAATTTATTATACACACTGAAAAAACCAAAGGATGAGAGGCCGGCAATTATTAATATTATCACAGCAGCAATCCTCAGCTTCTTCATCTTGTAATCCTTTTTAGCATAAAGTCGTCCTATATCCGGCCGCTACTCACCAACTCTCAGCCCCTGTTTTTTATACGGCTCAATATGCACAACTACATCTGTGATTTCAGAAAATCTTTTCTTCAGCTCCTGTTCAACAAAATAGGAGATATCATGTGCATCATTAATGCTCATCTCAGGGTCAACCTTTACATGAAGGTCAACATATATATGTCCCTGCATACCTCTTGTCCTTATCTTATGGCACTCCTTTACGCCTTTGAGTGTCATTATTGCATCCCTTATCCTGTTGCCATCAATGGCAGAGGCATCCATTAACGCATCCGAACTCTCTTTTACTATTCTGTATCCTGTTCTGCCGATTATTATGGTGATCCCGGCAGCAGCCACTGCATCAAGCACAGGGTATCCTATCTTTACTGCAATAAGGGTTATTATAACAGATATGGAGACAAAGATGTCGCTCATTGTGTGCATTGAATCAGCAATGAGAAAACTGCTCTTTAATTCCCTGCCCTTTTTCTTTTCATAAAGCATAACAGCTATATTTACAGTTAGCGTAATCCCCATAATCACAAAGCCCGTTATGGTTGATTCAGGGTGATTGGGGGTTATAAATCTGTAAAGGCTCTTTTTTAGTATCTCAAAGCAGGTTATAAAAAGAAAACCTGCAACGGCTAAGGATGCAAAGGTTTCAAACTTTCTGTGGCCATAAGGATGGGATTCATCCGGCGGCTGCGATGCTATCCATATGCCGATTAGCCCAATGACATTTGATGAACCGTCAAGCATGGAGTGAAAGCCGTCTGCTGTCATGCTTATAGAGCCGGACAGATAACCGTAAAATATCTTTGCTGATGCTACTGCAAGATTTAATATGAGGGTATACCACAGTACCCTTATTATCTTACTTCTTGAATCCATTGAGGAATTATAATATAGCAGCAGCCTTGACGCAACAAAAAATCTTCTTTATTTGACTTTAACCGCAAATTCTGCTATTTTTTATATTATGACTGCTCAATCTGCAATGAAACTTGAAAATGCAAACTATGAAAGGGTGATACTTGCCATTGAGAGGCTGACATCATCAAATCCAAAATATTGCCAATGTATGAGATGCAGGCTTGATGTAACTGCAATTTCCCTGAACAGCCTTCCACCAAGGTATTTTATATCACCGTCATCAATGGAGGTAGAGGAGCTTGCATCGCCTTTATTAATGGTTGAGGCATCGGTCTTACATGCGCTGGAGCGGGTTGCACAGTGTCCGCATCATGAGAGGCCAGAAGCAAAAAATATAACCGACAATATAAAAAAAATACTGGAAAAGGCAAAAGAAAAGGATATTGAATAGAATTAAACAGATAAAGGAGGAATGTATTATGAAAAGGTTATTATCTGCTGCATCAATAATTATCGCCCTGATGCTTATAGTTAGCAGCGATGTATGGGCAAAAAAGGAGAAGTTTGTTGAGAGTAAGGAATACAAGGAGAAGAAGGAGCAGACTGGTTTTATAAAAGATTATGAAGGGATGATTGAGGGTAAGGATGTTAAGTGGGTTTATTTGAAGGAGGGAACAAAATTCGGAAAGTATAAAAGTGTAAAGATTGAACCCTTCAGCTCTATTGCAAACAAATCCAATAAGGATATCCAAAAGGATTTGAAAAAAGACTTTGAGACATCCTTTGAGAGGATCGGCAAGAAGGCATCTGAATCTGGCGAGCTGATAATAAAGGGCGCCATGTATAAGGTTGAGGAATACGATGTCGGCAAAAAGATCGGCACGAGCTTTATTCCTTTTGCAGGCGGTATCGTATCCCGGACACAGGGCAACCCAACAGTGG
>JAHFEP010000242.1 GCA_023248415.1 Nitrospirota bacterium | reverse complement strand
TAATGCGGCAAGAAAGGCGCCGAGTCCCGGCAATTCCCAGCCATGGCACTTTGTAGTAGTTAAAAATAAATCTCTTATAAAACAGATGGCAGAGGCTGTAAGAAATGCAACAGACCAGCTTATAAATTGGAGCAGGGATGAAAAGGCAAAAAAGAAATTAGAAAATTATAAAAAGAGCTACTATACACTCTTTGAAAATGCGCCTGTAACTATTGTTGTGCTTACAGAGCCATATATATCTGATACAGAGACTATATTAAAGGAACAGGGCTTTAATCAGGACGAAATACTATTGCGTAGGCCCTTGCCGGGATTGCAAGGCGTATCTGCTGCAATACAGAATCTGTTGCTTGCTGCCCATTCCTTTGGATACGGCACATGCTGGATGACAGGGCCTGTAATTGCTGTGCATGAGATAGTAAAAATGCTTGATATAAAACCGCCAAAGTACCCTATTGCATTAATCCCCATCGGCATACCAGACGAGTCGCCTGCTGAAAGGCCGAGAAAAGGGGTTGAGGAGATAATGAGTGTTATAGAATAATATTAAAAGTAGGGGCGGGTTTTAAACCCGCCCCTACAAATTAGGAGAAACTTTTATGAAAGCGCTGATATTACAGAATGCAAGCCATGAAGGACCAGGGACAATTGAGGATTATCTTAAAGAGAATAAAATTGCATACGCTATTGTTGACTTGGCAAAGAAGGGTAATAAGATTCCAGACCTTTCTGATTACAATGCCCTGATTGTGATGGGCGGGCCAATGAATGTGTATGAGATAAATGAATTCCCATATCTGATTGAAGAAGAGAAGATTATCAAAACAGCAATTGAAAAAAACTATCTTGTATTGGGTATATGCCTCGGCGCTCAGATGATGGCAAAGGCATTGGGCGCAAAGGTTACCAAAGGAAAAACAAAAGAGATCGGCTGGTATGATATAAACTTAACTGATGACGGCTTAAAAGATAAGGCACTCGGACCGCTTGGAAAAGATATAAAGGTCTTTCAGTGGCATGGCGATACATTTGATATACCATCTGATGCAGTAAGGCTTGCAGGCTCAGAGCTGTTTAGCAATCAGGCATTCAGATACGGTGAAAGGGCATACGCCTTGCAATTTCATCTTGAGGTAACAGAGGATATTATAAAGGACTGGCTGAAACATGGAGAAGAAGAGCTGAAGCCATTAAAAGGAATTATTGAACCTAAGAAGATTGTTGAGGACAATAAAAAATATATTAAGGGATTTGAAGAAAGGGGAAGGCAGTTTTACAAGAACCTGTTTATAGAATAAAATGTAGGGGCGAGGCGTTGCCTCGCCCTATTATCTGGAATTAACTATGCATGAAGCGGAACGTTGGCACAACCAAATAAGAGGCGAAAAGACTGTAGAGGCATTAAAGAGGAACGGCTTTGATGCTGTCTTTTTTAATACAAAGGAGGAGGCTGCTCCGAAAATATTAGAGGCTATTCCAAAGGATGCGAAGGTTGCTGTTGGCGGCTCAATGACAATCCGTGAGCTTGGACTGATAGAAAGGCTTGCTGCAAGGGGAAATAAGGTTACACACCACTGGATACCAGGATTGACTCCAGATGAAGATTTGCGCCTGAGGAAAGAGCAGATAGTTTCTGATGTATTTCTTTCAAGCAGCAATGCCATAACATTAAAGGGCGCATTGATAAATACAGATGCAGTAGGTAACCGTGTTAGTGCAATGACCTTTGGACCAAAAAAGGTTATCATAATCGCAGGAATAAATAAGCTCGTGGATACCATTGATGACGGATTAAAAAGAATAAAGAGTATCGCTCCTATGAACAACAAGCGCCTCGGCTTAGACCTGCCATGTGTTAAGCAGGGCAAGTGCGTTGACTGCAATGAGCCTCACCGCTCCTGCCGCATTACAACCATTATGGAAAGAAGACCAAGCAAGACAGATATTACTATATTTATAATTGGAGAAAAGATAGGGTTTTGAAAAATAAAAATCTTAAAGCCCTCACATTGCCGGAATTAAAGGCATTTCTCACCTCGCTTGGCATGAAACAATACCGCGCCAATCAAGTCTATCAGTGGCTCTATCAGAAAGGCGCAGATTCTTTTGATGATATGACAAACCTCTCTAAAGAGGAGAGGCATACACTGAATGAAAAGGCATGTATAAGTAATTTAATCTTAGTCAAAAGACAAACAGCATCAGATGGAACAGAGAAATACCTCTTTGAGCTTGAGGATGGAAACAGGATTGAGTCTGTACTTATTCCTGATGAAGACAGGCTGACCCTTTGCATATCAACACAGGTCGGCTGTGCAATGGGTTGTAAATTCTGCCTCACTGGAAAGGGAGGACTAAAAAGAAATCTTGAGGCGTATGAAATTGTTGATCAGGTGATTGCAGTGAGAAGGCTTTTGAATAAAAGAATAACCAATATTGTTCTAATGGGAATGGGTGAACCATTGGCAAATTATGACAACACAATCAGCGCATTAAGGATACTCCTTAATGAAAAGGCATTGAACTTCTCAAACAGAAAGGTAACGCTCTCTACTGCAGGATTGATACCGCAGATTGATAAGCTCGGCAAAGAAGGCATAACTGTCAACCTTGCCATATCATTAAATGCAACAACAGATGATGTACGTAATAAGATAATGCCTATAAACAAAAAATATCCTATTAAAGAACTGATTGCTGCATGTAAAAGATTTCCTTTGCCAAAGAGAAGACGTATTACATTTGAGTATGTAATGTTAAAAAGCATTAACGATACAAAAGAAGACGCAGAGAGGCTCTGCAGGCTCTTGAAAGGCATCCCGTGCAAGGTGAACCTCATACCGTTTAATGAATATCAAGGCTGCGAGTTCAAAAAACCAGATGAGGAGGCTATAGAAAGATTCAGGGAGATATTAATAGACCATCATATTATGGCAATAACAAGAAAGAGCAAAGGCGCTGATATTTTGGCAGCCTGCGGGCAGTTGAGGGGGGAAACAATTAATAATCCTTGAATATCTCTAAATTCTATGTTATTGTTTTTATGTAAAATAGGGGTAAGGAGATAATATGCCTGTAGTTTTAAAAGAAAAGACCGTTTCCCTAACAGCAATAATAGAACCATCAGAAGGGAAATTTGTAGCTTATTGCCCAGAGCTTGATTTAGCGACTGAAGGTGAAACAACTGAGATAGCATTTGATGCATTAATAGAGATGGCGATAGATTACGCTGAACAATATATGGAGGAGATTGAACTTTTTAGTAAGGCTCCTAATCGTGCTTCACACCTACCTTTTGTACAAGCTATTATTGAGCAGAAAGAAAAGGTAAAAGAGCTTTTTACCTAATATATGGCATATACCTATAATGATTTTAGAATTGTCCTTAAAAGAACGAATTTTATCATGGTAAGAACGAAAAAGCATGAAACTTGGCAGAAAATTCTTAGTGACGGCTCAATTCTACAAGTTAGGGTCAGTCATCAATATAATAGGGATATACCGAAAGCATTGTCTCATAAAATGCTGAAGCAAGCTGGTCTAACGGAAGACGAATTTAACAAGATTCTAAAAGGGAAATGGTAGAATTAGAATACTCATTATCCAAAAATTATTATTCAAAATGAACAAGAATTAATAACAGCCGCTTAATTTCTGCTTGATTATCTCTAAATATTGTGCTATAGTTTTTTTGTTTGAAAGGGGATTTTCCCCATCTGACAATAGGGGGTCAGTGGTGAGGGGAAAAGGAGTTAATTCATGGTTGATATATTCAACCCTTCAAACTACTTTTTCAACCACCACGCGGTAGCACCTGCGTTTCTGCCATTGTTAATAGTCTTCTTTATATTTTCCATTTTAAATAATTTTAATAGATACGGTATAATGTTTGATATATTTAGAAAATCATTAAAATTGATATGCCAGAGATCAGTAGATTCCTTGTGTCCTGCCCGACGATTTCGGAACAACTAATTTGAGTTTAAAGTTAGTCCTGCCATGTTATTAAGTTTATAATAATTAGCTGGAACATCATATCCCAGCGCCTCATGCGGCCTATAAGT
>JAHFEP010000088.1 GCA_023248415.1 Nitrospirota bacterium | reverse complement strand
CTCTACAATATCCTTACTCAAACATGAAACTGCCTCTGGATATAGTTCCTTCCATTTCTCTACAAATCTCTTTGCCACCTTTTGTGCATATTCCAAAGCTTTCACTCCGGCAACTGTTATTATCTTAGCTGAAACCTTCTTGAATCCTCTGAATTGTTGCGGATATTGCTGATCTATCATCCCCTCCAACTGCTGCAATTCAGCGGTGGTTGCAGAATCTTTAGGAACAGGAAAGGACTTTATATTGACGTTTTTATCAGGATCCTTTTCATTAACAACAAAGACAATAGTGTCCTTCGTGTCAAACTGACCTTTAGTTTTCTCAGTCACCTCTTCTGGGGTCATCACTGTCCATGACAAAGGATATTGGAATGACAACCCCTTTACTGCATTAACGTACTTACCTATCTCTGGCTTACTTTTTCTTGTTTCTTGTGCCTCCGTTCTAAAACATACTGAGAGTGCTAAAAGTAACAACCACAAGATAAACGTAGTTTTTTTCATCGCTACTCTCCTTTTCGCCGCCGACACTGCCCCAGCCCATGCAATGCTGTATAACAATTCCAGTTGAAGCCTCGGCAGTCATGGGTAAAATAGGGGCTAAACTGTTATTAATGGTTACCAGCTTTTATATCGTCACTTTCTGCCAATAGACACTTTGAGAGAATATAGATGAATTCAAAACCTCCCACATCAAGCATGATGCACTTCTCCCGCATTGAGAATGGCTCGTATCTACACGGGCTGTCGCCCCTACTGCTACAATTATTCTTTGGCGCCGTATTTTTCCAAAAGCGTAACAATACGAGTATGGCCTTTCATTTTTGCTATACTTAACGCTGTGTACACCTTCCCTTTAACCTCAACCTTTACATTCACATCCCCCTTTGCCTCAAGCAACAGCCTGACGACTTCGGCATGACCTTGCTGCGATGCCATGATTAGCGGGGTAAAGCCATCTGTTGTTCTCAAAACCTTCTTTAATGTCTTCATGCCGCCTCCTTTTCTAATAAAAAGGGTTCAAGGATTAGAGGGTTCATGGTGAAAATTTATAGGGCGACCATTTGCCTGTACCCTGCCTTGCCCTACCGCACCTTCATAGCATATTCTATGCTTTTTGTCCATGCCTCAAATGAGGTATTTTAAAGGGAGGGATAATGAGCCTGCCTATAAAACTACCTTATTGTCACCCTGAGAAAATGCTGAACCAATTTCAGCATGACACTTTCAGGATTCTGCATGACAAATGTGGTTGTCTCATTAGTTTTTAGACAGTCTCTGTATCCCCATTATTAAGCATATTTAAAATATGATAGCTTTGCTGAAATTTTTATGGTATTATAAAAAAAGAGGATATTATGACTGTATCAGTTAATATATCAAAGGCATTGATGGATATTACAGGAGAGCCGAAGGCAGAGATTGCTGTTCTTGAGATATTGAAAGATGCTATTGAGCACAGGATAGAAAAGATTGAGGCAGAGTTAAAAAAATTTGAGGAAAAATATAAGATGCCATTTGATGTCTTCAAAGAAAAATTTAATAGAGAAGAGATACCCGAGCCCTATAGTTATAGTGTTGAAATGGATTTTCTTGAATGGGAAGGACTTATCAATCGTATGTCTAAATACAAGTCACTGCTTGCAAGTCTCTCATAATGGATGCCTTTGAGTTTTCAAAATATACCATAAACAGTTGTTCAGAATATAGCTTTATTCAATCCATTGAAATCCAGTTGATTGACGAGCCAATTGTAAAAATAAAAGCAGTAATAAGCAACGATGTCTTTATCAATATTTTCTACAATGCTGAAACCAAAAAATATTCTTTTGCCCTTATTAAGGAGGGTAGACGAATTTTTGGGATAGACAATGCAAGAAACTGGCATATACATCCCTTTGAAAATCCTGATAACCATTTAAAGACAACAAATACATCTCTTTTAGATTTTCTAAAAATATTGGCATCCCACAAAAATAAATGGTAATGCTCTACAGCTATAAATATCAATAGTAAGAAAAGGGAACTATCCTCTTTTCCTTACTTTGTAATATCAATCAACCGCATTTCGCTCTTTGCCAAATCAGGGATGGCAATATGAATGCCCTTATCGTCTTCATAGCAAACCTCTTTTTTCCATGTTTTTTTTAAATCTTAATACTCATTATATTTCTTTGCCTTGCCCTTCACGAGCCCTGCTGGATATTTCTTTTCATTTATTTTTAGCTTCTCCTTTGCAGCCTGCAAAGGCTCTATGCCGAACTTATCAGCAAGTTTTGTAAGGTATATCATTACATCACCTATCTCCTCTTTTAGCTTCTCAATCTTTTCCTTGCTTAGATTCTTGCTCTGCTCCTCAGTCATCCACTGAAATAGCTCAACTATCTCTGCCGCCTCAACACTTAATGCCATTGCAAGGTTCTTGGGCGAGTGAAACTGCTCCCAGTCCCTTTCTTTTGCAAAATCTCTCAGTTTATAAATTAGCTCTTCCATTTCCCCTCATCCCTTCCTCTCCCTGTCTGCCGACAGGCATGCCCAGTGGGAGAGGGTGTAAAATGTTATATCCCCAGTTCAGAACGTGTATGTATAAATGCCAGAATATTATCGCGGGCAACAATGCCGAGGAGTCTGCTGTCCTCTACAACAGGCAGTTGATTGATATCCTCTGATGCCATCATCTCTAAGACATCATATAGCCCCTCCTTTGGACTGACCTTTTTCATGCGGTTAAAAGGCGTCATTGCATCTGCAACAGTTTTAATTGCCCAGAGGTTGCGAGGGATGTCCTTAACATTGTGCAAAGTAATAATACCTTTAACCTGCTCGTTTTCAACTACTGGAAAACATCTTCGTGTGGTATAAAGGATATAATCATTGACTAATTTATCAAGGGTAAGCCTGCCAGAGACATTGGGGCAGTCAGTTGCCATTACTTCTATCACAGTGTGGCCTTGAAGAATATCCTTTAAAGCCACCTGTCGGTAGCTGGCAGTAGCAGCATTTTCAAGAAACCAGCCGATAAACGCAATCCATAAACCATTCACCCAGTTGCCGCCGAATATCATCCAGATGCCGACAAAGATAAACAGAAATGCAATGCCCCTGCCTATTGCAGCAGCAATCTGTGTGGATTTTGTAAAGTCCTTTGTAATGCCCCAGACGATAGCGCGCAGAACCCTGCCGCCGTCCAGGGGAAAACCCGGAATAAAATTAAATATGGCGAGCATAAGATTAATGCTTCCCAGCCATGATAAAACCGTTGCAACAGGTTCGCTGAAATTGCGGAAAAATAGATATAGCACCCAGAATATTGCGCTTAAGATAAGGCTTGTCGCTGGGCCTGCAAAGGCCATAAGGAACTCATCCTTTGCCTCTTTTGGTTCCTGTGTAATCTGTGCAGCGCCGCCAAAGATAAAGAGTGTAATATTATTTACAGGTATTCCCTGTTTGCGTGCTACTATACTATGTGCCATTTCATGCGTTAAGACAGAAGTGAAAAAGAGTATGCTCGTTATTATGCCAATAGTCCAGTAGGTAAGCTGAGACCATTCGGGATAGAGGAGCGGCAGTCTGTGTGCTGACAATGACCAAGTAATAAGAAAAAAGATAATAAACCATGAGTAGTCAAGCCTGATAGTGATGCCAAGGATAGTGCCGAGTTTGATAGAACCTCTGAACATGGTAACCTCATTTATAATAGTGGTATAGTCAACAACATAAGAAAATTGTCATTGCGAGTTAATTTATTTGTGTTATCTTCTTCAACGCCCCCTCGTACACCTTCAAATCCCTTTCTGAAAACAAAACAAATCTTATAATTTGTAGGGGCACGGCATGCCGTGCCCCTACTTTTGTTTGTATAAAATCTATTACTGTCTTTAACGCAATCTCTGCTGCCTCGTCAATTGGATAACCATAAGCGCCTGTGCTTATAGATGGAAAGGCAATGGATTTTATCCCTTTTGAGACTGCAAGTTCAAGGCTCTTTCTATAGGCGCTTGATAAAAGCTCTGCCTCTCTATTTTTTCCATCTCTATAAACCGGACCGACTGTATGAATAACATACTTTGCCTTTAGATTGCCGCCTGTGGTAATTACAGCGCCTCCTGTTGGGCAACTGCCAATCTTTCTGCACTCCTCCATAATCTTTGGCCCGCCTGCCCTGTGAATCGCGCCATCTACGCCTCCACCGCCAGCAAGTCTCGAATTTGCAGCATTTACTATAGCATCAGTTTCTTCATTTGTGATGTCGCCTTTTATTAAGGAGAGGATAGTGGAATTGATTTTGGTTTCCATGTAAACTCCTGCAAGTATTTGATTATCCTGTTTTTGAGTATTTATGAAAATCAAATATCAAAAATCAAAAATTAAAATTACAATGTAAGATGCAAAGATTAAAAATATCCTAAAAATTTTTAATTTTAATATGTAACTTTACATTTTGATTTTTGCATTTTAATTTATCTTTATTGCCGTTTCTTCTACCTTCCCCTCTTTGATAAGAAAGCCCTTTATCACAGGCTTTGCTGCATCCATTAATGAAACAATTATATATATAGCATCAGGATAGAAAGCAAGTTTTATATCTACACCAGATGGGCGGGCAGGACTATGAGGATGTGAGTGGTAAATGGCGAGCATGTCTATCCCTTTTGCCCGCATATCTTTAATTGCAACAAATTGCTCTTTTGGCTCCATAAAGTACTTGTCAGGGTCATTTTCTGTATTTTTCATCTTATATATATGCGTGACAGTCTCTTCTTTGCCCGCAAGTATGCCGCAGCACTCAAGAGGGCTTTCTGATTTGGCATGGTCTATCATATCATCTACAAACTTTTTTGGTATGGTTAACATAAATAAACGAATGGCAAAGGGCTAAAGGCAAATGGCAAAAGGGCAAAACCTTTAGCCTTTAGCCAAGAGCCTATAGCCTCTTTTACAGATGGCATGTCTGCTCATACGCCATCAGCTCTTTTATCTTTGGCTCCTTGCCGCATAATGGGCAATTAGGGTCTTTGTGTATCTTTACAACCTGAAACCTCATGTCAAAGGCATCGTAGATAATCAATCTGCCGACAAGGCTTTCGCCTATGCCAAGAATCTCCTTTAATGCCTCTGTTGCCTGGAGGGCGCCGATTGTGCCTGCAATAACGCCAAGCACACCTGCTTCCTGGCATGACGGCACAAGACCTGCTGGCGGCGGCTCTGGATAAAGACACCTGTAGCAAGGCGATGTCTCTGATTTATGATTAAAGGCTGCGACCTGTCCGTCAAATCTGAATATGCTGCCTGATACCAATATCTTTTTTGCAAAGTATGTTGCATCATTCACAAGAAATCTTGTTGGAAAATTATCAGAGCCGTCAAGGACAATATCATAGTCCTTAATAATTTCCATTATATTATCTACACCAAGATATTCCTTATATGTAACAATATTCAAATCAGGATTTATTGCAGCAAGTGTCTCTTTTGCAGACTCCACCTTCGGCTTATCTAAGTCAGGTGTTGCATGGAGTATCTGGCGCTGGAGATTGCTTAAGTCAACCACATCGGCATCAATAATACCTATTGTGCCGACGCCAGCAGCAGCAAGATATAATGCAACAGGCGAGCCGAGTCCGCCAGCGCCAACACAGAAGACCTTTGCATTATTAATCTTCTTCTGGCCCTTGCCGCCAACCTCAGGCAATATGATATGCCTGCTGTATCTTTTTATCTGTTCTTCTGTAAAACTTTGCATATTTTACTCAATTACATTCTTTTCTATCGGGTCAACCTTTACACCCTTCTTTTTAAGGGACTCAACTGCCTTCTCTATCTCAGAAGGTTCTCCTGTTATCTCCAGGTCAACCCAGCCCTTCTTTTCCCTTACATCTGCCTTTCTGACATTTGTTATAACCTTAAACTCATGGCCAACATTATAAATAATCGGCTCCTTAATCTTGTCCTCTGGAAAAGTCAGGTGTACCTTTACGCTTGCCATTTATGCCTCCTCTTTATACTTTGAGTGCGATTTAATTTATGTTTCCGCCTGCTATTGCAGGAATTATGGATACCTCGTCTCCGTCCTTTAAAGATGTATCCTTTCCCTGCATAAAGCGGATGTCCTCTTCATTTATATATACATTTACAAACCTTCTTATTGCGCCTGCCTCATCGCACAAGCGCTCTTTTAAACCGGGATACGACTTCTCAAGGTTCTCAATCATTTCGCCAATGGTCTTTCCATCAACCTCTACCTCTCCCTTATTTGCAGTAAGCTTTCTTAATGGAGTAGGTATCTTCACTTTTACAGGCATCCTAAAACCTCCTAATTCTTTATGACAGGCGAGACGCCTGTCCTACTTTAATTAATCCCCCTTCGTCCCCCTTTAGAAAAGTGGGATATATTAAATTCCCCTCTTTTCTAAAGAGGGGTTAGGGGAGATTATTAGAGATTATTTCTTTAGAATCTTCTCAAATGCGCTCAGCTTCGGGTCAATGAACACAGGCGAGCCTACAGCGTTTATTACAGCCTCCTGCGTCTTTAAGCCATTGCCTGTTATATAGGCAACTGTTTTATCCTTCTTTTTTATTTTTCCGCTTTCAACTAATTTCTTTAATACGCCTACTGTAACACCGCCGGCAGTCTCTGCAAAGATGCCCTCTGTCCTTGCAAGGAGCTTCATTCCTTCAACAACCTCAGGGTCAGTTACAGTATCAAATGCGCCGCCGCTCTCTAATACAACCTTTAAGGCATAATAGCCGTCAGCAGGATTTCCTATTGCAATGGACTTTGCAATGGTATTGGGCTTTACTGGCTTTACATAATCCGTTTTATTTTTGTATGCAGTTGCAATAGGCGAGCAGCCTTCTGCCTGCGCGCCATTTACCTTTGTGCTGACCTTATCAATAAGCCCGACCTTATGCATCTCATTAAATCCCTTCCATATCTTTGTCAAAAGCGAGCCTGACGCAGCAGGCACAACAACCTGATCAGGCGTTGTCCATCCAAGCTGCTCTGCTGTTTCATAGGCAAGGGTCTTTGAACCTTCTGCATAATATGGCCTTATGTTTATATTCACAAATGCCCATTTATACTCTGCTGCAATCTCGCTGCACAGCCTGTTGACATCATCATAATTCCCATTAACAGCAACAACTGTGGGCTGATAGATTAAACTGCCGAGTATCTTCCCTGCCTCCAAATCACCAGGTATGAATACAAAACACTTTAGCCTTGCCTCTGCTGCATGTGCTGCAACAGAATTTGCAAGATTCCCTGTTGATGCGCATGCTACTGTATCAAAGCCGAGCTCCTTTGCCCTTGTTAATGCAATTGATACAACCCTGTCCTTAAATGAAAGGGTGGGGTGATTTACTGTGTCATTTTTAATATAAAGCTCATCAAGACCCAGCTCCTCTCCAAGATTATGCGCCCTGATTAGAGGCGTAAAGCCGGCATAAAGTCCTACCGTAGCCTCACCCATAACAGGCAAAAGGTCAATATATCTCCAGAGGCTCTTCGGCCCCTTTTCAATCTTCTCCCTGCTAATCTGGCCTTTAATCCAGTCATAATTATAATTCACCTCAAGGGGTCCAAAGCAGAACTCGCATACATGAAGCGGCTCTGCCGGATATTCCTTACCGCACTCCCTGCAAATTAAACCTCTTATCTTACTCATCCATTCTCCTACTATAGTGAACAACTTAAATAAATTAACATACAATTGTCATTGCGAGCGAAGCGAAGCAATCCCCGCCTTTAGATTGCTTCGGGCTACTGCCCTCGCAATGACAATTTACAGCTTGCTCTTACAGCGCGCACACAGGTTGTTCGTAATCTATCAGTTCCTTTATTGTCGGCTTCTCGCCGCAAACAGCGCACTTTGGATTCCTGTGCAGTTTTACCTCTCTGAATTTAGACCTTAATGCATTATATGTCAATAACCTGTTTGATAAAAGCCTTCCTTTGCCAACAGCAAGTTTTAAAACCTCTGTTGCCTGAATCGTGCCAATTACGCCTGCAAGCACACCAAGTACACCTGCCTCCTGACATGACGGCACCAATCCTGCTGGCGGCGGATTGTGAAATATGCACCTGTAGCATGTAGACTGATTAGGGATAATAGTCATCACCTGACCGTCAAACCTCAGTATGCCGCCGTGAACAAGCGGCTTATTTGCAAATACAGCAGCGTCATTTATAAGAAATTTTGTTGGGAAATTGTCTGTGCCGTCAACAATAATATCATATTCAGAAAAGATGGACATTATATTTTTAGCTGACAGCCTCTCATTATATGTTGTTACCTCTAAATCAGGATTTATTGCTGTCATCTTATTTTTTGCAGACTCCACCTTTGGAACATCTAAATCAGATGTATGATGGAACACCTGCCTCTGAAGATTAGAGAGGTCAACAACATCGCCGTCAATAATCCCTATCTTTCCTATGCCAGCAGCAGCAAGATAAAGGCCGATAGGCGAACCGAGCCCGCCTGCGCCGATTATCAGGACCTTTGTCTCCATAATTTTCTTCTGGCCCTTGCCGCCGACCTCTGGCAGTATAATATGTCTGCTGTATCTTCTTATCTGTTCTTCTGTAAAATTTGACATTGCGTATATATTTCCCTTTACTTATGTCATTGCGTGCACCCGAAGGGTGCGTGGCAATCTAAAAAAGAGGTTCCTTCGCTTCGCTCGGAATGACACTGCAATAATATCAATTTATATATTAAAATACTTCTCTATGCTAAAATACCTCTCCCCTGTATCAGGGAGTACTGTTACAACCTTTTTGCCTTCACCCATCTCCTTTGCTATCTGCAATGCACCAACCATATTGGCGCCAGATGATATGCCGACCAAAAGCCCCTCTTCTCTTGCAAGTCTCTTTGCCATTCTAAAGGCATCGTCATCGCCAACTGTTATCACCTTATCAATAATCCCTCTGTTTAATACCTTTGGGATAAAGCCAGCGCCAATACCCTGAATCTTGTGTGGTCCTGGTCTGCCGCCTGATAAAACCGGCGACCCTGCTGGCTCAATTGCTATTATTTTAATATCAGGATTCTTCTCTTTTAAAAACTCGCCGACACCTGTAATTGTCCCGCCTGTGCCAACACCTGCTACAAAGGCATCAATCCTGCCATCCATTGCATCCCATATTTCTACAGCAGTGGTTTTCTTGTGCATTGCGGGATTAGCAGGGTTTTCAAACTGATTCGGCATAAAATATTCAGGATGCTCTTTTAAGATTTCATTTGCCTTATCAATAGCCCCCTGCATTCCATCCTTTGCAGGTGTTAAAATTAGTTCAGCGCCGTAAGATGTAAGAAGATTCCTCCGCTCAAAGCTCATGCTCTCTGACATTACAAGGATTAATCTGTATCCCTTAACAGCGCACACAAGAGCAAGGCCAATGCCTGTGTTCCCGCTTGTCGGCTCAATAATGGTATCGCCCTTTTTTATCTTTGCCTTTGCCTCTGCATCATCAATCATGTTAAGGGCAATCCTGTCTTTAACACTTCCAGCAGGATTAAAGGACTCTAACTTAACATAAATCTCAGCGCTGTTCTTTTCTAATATCTTATTTAATTTTATCAGAGGGGTATTGCCAATCAGTTCAATAACATTATTATACAGCCTTTTCAGCAACCCCGCCTCCCATGAAATACAGAAACTCTATTGTGTCGCCCTCTTTTATAGAGGCCGCAGCATAATCCTTCCTGTCAAGAATCTGTGAATTAAGCTCAACAGAGACCATCTCAGGCTCAACATTCCTTGCCTTTAAAAGCTCTAAGACCGTTTTTACATTTACATCTTCCTGCTTGCCATTTATCTTAACCTGCATAAACAAACACCTTTCTTATTAAAAAAAGTATAATTTAAAAATATTAACGAAATTATAAGAACTTGTCAATAATAAATATGCCTTGATTTTTAATTTAATATTAACTACAATGCAAAAATTAAAAAGGAGGTATTTTATGCCGATTAGAATTAATTATGTTCTTAAAGTCTATGATGCAAAGCTAATTGATTTAAAGAAGGCTTTGGAAGCTGCAAATATCAAGGTGCACAGCATCATTGAGGCACACAGGGAAGAGGTAGAAAAGATAGCTGAAGAAAAACCAGCAGCATAATTATAAATAAAAAGGATACCCCTCAAAACGGGCATCCTTTAAATTACCGCTGAAAGACGAGACTTTAAGGATAACTTAAACTTTCGGCCATAATCAAGCTGCCTTAACTGCCCTCTCCTTTTCAGGTGTCTCTTTATATTCAATCTCAACCTTCTTTGCTGCCAGTTCTTTCGGCACTGGCATTGTAATCTCCAACATTCCATTTGCGTATGTTGCATGAATCTTGTTTGCATCAACACCTTCAGGAAGGGGCATCGACCTTTCAAATGAGCCATAGGAGATCTCTTTCATCAGGCATTCCTCTTCTTTTGCCTCCTTGGTTGTCTTTCTTTCGCCTTTGATTGTAATCTGGTTGCCGACTATAGAGATGTCTACATCCTTTGGGTCTATTCCAGGCAATTCAGCCCTAATAACGAGATTGCCTTTGCTGATAAAGCTCTCTATAGAAGGCAGCCATTCTGTTTCTCTAAAACCTAACATCCTTCCCCCTGCACCGAAGAATCTCTTAAAAATATCGTCTATCTCTCTGTGCAAAGTCGGGATTTCTGAAAAGGGGCTCCATTTAATGAGTTTTGTCATATAAGGTCACCTCCTTTTTCCCTCAAGCCTCGTCTTTATTTTACTAAAACAGTATACCACAAAACTTGATTTTTGTCAAGCATAACCTTTTGATTTTAAAGATAAAATTGCCAAGATATCCACCGAAAAAGCGTTAATAAATTAATGGGTTGCAAAACCGCTTCTTTTCCTTTGCAATCTCTTAATGGTTGTAATATACTATTTTAAAAGATGACAGAAAAATTAAAGCTCGGCAACTTTGTTCTCTATATAATTGACAGCGGAAATATCCGTTTAGACGGCGGTGCAATGTTCGGCACAGTGCCAAGGGTTATCTGGGAAAAGACAAATCCGCCTGATGAGAAAAACAGAATTCTGATTGGCTTGAATCTTTTGCTTGTTAAAACAGGAAAAAAGAATATACTAATTGATACAGGCACAGGAGACAAAGGAAACGATAAGTTTAAAGATATATATGC
>JAHFEP010000241.1 GCA_023248415.1 Nitrospirota bacterium | reverse complement strand
TATATTCAATGGTAACCTGAGACTTGCCATCAGGCCTCAGATAGCCTAATATATCTTTTTTTCTAACCTCTGACAATCTCCTTGTCAGCTTGTGTGCAAGCATTATTGGCATCGGCATCAGCTCCGGCGTCTCGTTGGCTGCATAACCAAACATAAGACCCTGGTCCCCTGCACCGCCTGTATCAACACCCATTGCAATATCAGGCGACTGTTTGTCAATGGATGTAATTACTGCGCAGGTCTCATAATCAAAGCCGTATTTTGCCCTTGTATAGCCTATCTCCTTAATAGTCTCCCTTACAATATCAGGGATATGAACATAGCAGGTTGTTGTAATCTCGCCTGCAACTATGGCAAGACCTGTTGTTACTAATGTCTCACACGCAACCCTTGCAACAGGGTCCTGTGCAATAATAGCATCCAGAACTGCATCAGAAATCTGGTCTGCAATTTTATCCGGATGCCCCTCGGTTACTGATTCAGATGTAAATAAAAAATCTCCGTTTGCCTTACTCATCTTTCTCTCTTTCCCTCCTTATTGTCTGATTTTTTAAAGCAATCTATATAAATAGAGTAAATACTTATAACATGCCAGAAACCTTATTTCAAGAAGAAAATAAGCTATTATTAAATTATTTTACAATGACCACATCTATAAAGGTAAATATAAAAAGACACAGGCTTACATACGCATTTGCGTTAAAAAAGGCGGTATTGATTTTTGAAAGGTCTTCTTCTTTAATTAATGAATGTTCATATATCAAAATGCCAGAGGCAGCAGCAATGCCGAACAAATAAAATTTTCCAAGACCCATTACAGGATAGAACAATAAAAGAAGGATTATCATTATTAGGTGAAACCCCCTTGCAACCAAGAGCGATTTCTTGATACCCAAAAATCTTGGAATAGAATATAGCCCCATCTTTTTATCAAACTCTATATCCTGCAAGGCATAAAGTATATCAAAACCTGCAAGCCAGAACACAACTGCAAGGCCGAGTATAAAGGCAGGAAGTTCAAAATTGCCTGTTACTGCAATCCATGCGCCTATCGGAGCCATTGAAAGCGCAATGCCAAGCACAAAATGAGAAAGCCATGTGAACCTCTTTGTGTAGGAATATAATATTAAAACACCTGCTGCAATGGGTGCAAGTTTAAAGCAGAGCGTATTCAGCATATATGCTGCAAGGAAGAAGCTCGCAAAGGATATTAAAATAAAAATAACAGTCTGGGCTGGTGTAATCAGGCCTTTTGGGATTGCCCTCTCCTTTGTCCTTGGGTTTAGGGCATCTATCCTCCAGTCAATAAGCCTGTTTAAGAACATTGCAGCAGAGCGGGCTCCGACCATTGCAATGAGTATCCAGAAGATTTTTGTTGGCGACGGGATGCCCCTTGCTGATAGTATAGCGCCCATAAATGCAAATGGAAGGGCAAAAACAGTGTGCGAAAACTTTATCATCTCTAAGACAATTTTTATTTTCTCAAAAATGCTAATCATTAAATAAAAGATAACCTAAAACAAAGAAAAAGGCAAAGGGAAAAGATAAGGGAGTGATGTTGCAACCCATTAAAAAAACTTCAAACCTTTTCGAAATTTAGGTTGTATATCCTCTCTTTAGGTGGTAGAATTAATGCAAATAATTTATTTAAATTTAAAAAGGGGGTTCTAAGATGGCGACAACCAAAACTGAACGAATAGAGATAGACCTTCCTGAAGACATAATATTTGCGATGAGGGGGTTAAAGAAGCCAGAAGATGTTAAGAAGAAACTAAAAATAGCGCTGGCTATCCTGTTATTTCAGGAAAAATCTATATCACTCGGAAAGGCAACAGAGCTATCAGAATTGAGCAGGGTTCGTTTTATGGAGGTTTTAAGGGAACATGGCATACCTGCTTATAGCTATAGCGAGAAGGAATTTGAAAGAGATCGGCAAGCAATAGCCAGATACCGCAAGGCAGTTGAAAAATGAAGGCGTTTCGGGTTGCAGTAGATAGCAGTTGCCTTATTGCACTGGCACAGGTAGAAGAATTTGAATTATTAAAGGAGTTGTTTTCAGAGATATACATCCCAGACGCTGTATATGAGGAAGTTGTGGTTAGGGGAAAAGGTGAGGCTGGCTCTGATGAAACAAAATCTGCGGTAAAAGACAGGTGGATATTAAAGAAGGCTGTGAATGATGATGTAGCTGTCAGTGCTTTGACAACAATCATTGGTAAAGGAGAAGCTGAGGTTATTATTCTTTGCAAAGAATTAAAGCTTGAATATGCCTTGATAGATGAAAGGACAGCAAGAAACATGGCAGTAATAATGGGTATAAATACAATAGGGGTCTTAGGGATTATAGATTTAGCAATTGAGAGAGGGTCTGCTATTAATAAAAAGGAAGTTATTGACCGTTTAATAAATTTAGGGTTCAGAATAAGCAATAAACTTTATAAGAAGATGTTTCCTGATTAAGAATAAAAATACTTGCCTACTGATTGTATCAAAGCTCTCACTCAAAAACCATACTCCTTCCACTTCTCATCAACAAGCCTTTTAATTTCCTCTGACATGAATAGCTCTGGAGGCCATTCCCTCATCATCCCCTCTTCCCTTGTCTTTCTTGTTGCATCTATGCCCATTTTTGAGCCGTATCTCGGCCAGTTTGCCGCATGATCAAGGTCATCAAGAGGGCCCTCAGCAATCACAACATCCCTTTTCCAGTCCACATTATTCAACACGCGCCATGCAGTATAGGAGATGTTCTGAACATCCACATCATCGTCTACAATAATCAAAAGCTTTGAGAACATCATCTGCCCCTTGCCCCAGATGCCGTGGATTATCTTCTTTGCATGACCCGGATAGCTCTTTTTTATAGAGATTAACGCTGCATTGTGAAAAACACCTTCCATTGGCAGATTGATGTCCTTTATCTCTGGAAAGTCAAGCCTAAGAAGCGGCAAAAATATCCTCTCTGTTGCCTTGCCCATATAGCAATCCTCCATAGGAGGCTTGCCCACTATTGTTGCAGGGTATATCATGTCTTTTCTGTGCGTAATGCAGTCAACATGGAATACAGGATAATAGTCTGCTGCAGAATAAAATCCTGTATGGTCTCCAAACGGGCCCTCAATGCGCATCTCGCCAGGCTCAAGATAGCCCTCTATCACAAGCTCGCTGTTTGCCGGAACCTCAATATCAGATGTAATGCACTTGACCATGTCCACAGGCTCTTTACGCAAGAAACCTGCAAATAGCATCTCATCTATTGATTCAGGAAGCGGCGCTGACGCTGAATATATAACAGCAGGGTCAGAGCCGACTGCAATCGCAGCAGGCATTCTCTTGTTCATTGCCTTATACTTATCATAATGTCTTGCGCCGCCTTTATGTATATGCCAGTGCATGCCTGTTGTCTTTTTATCATATATATGTATCCTGTACATGCCGCAGTTCTGCCTGCCTGTTTCAGGGTCTTTTGTAAAAACCATTGGAAGCGTAATAAACCTGCCATCTTCAGATGTCCAATCTCCGTTTCTCCGTTTCTCCGCATCTCCTATTCCCTGTTTCCCATCCCCTGGCCAGCATTTGATAATCGGAAATTTAGAAAGGTCAGGATTATCCTTTTCTATGACCTCATGGCATGGCGCATGTTTTACCCTTTTTGGAATGCATCTTGACAGCTCAAGAAGCTTTGGCAGCATGGCGAGCTTTTCCATCAATGTCTTTGGAGGAGCCTGATTAAGCAGCTCTTCTATCCTTTTTGCAACATCATCAGCCTTATCCACCTCAAGCGCAAGGCTCATCCTCTCAAAAGAGCCAAAGAGATTAGTAACAACAGGGTACTGCGAGCCCTTCACCTTTTCAAAAAAGAGCGCCATCCCGCCATTCAGTCTCTTGCACATCCTGTCAGTAATCTCAGTAATCTCAAGTATAGGGTCAACCTCAACCTTTATCCTCTTAATCAACCCCTTTTTCTCTAATGTATTAATAAAATCCCTTAAGTCTTTATATGCCAACGAACTCCTCCTGATTAATTACATCCATACCCGCCTAAACTACCGCTTCTTCAATGCCCGATGTAAAACCTTACATCCATCTTCAATCCCCATATCA
>JAHFEP010000087.1 GCA_023248415.1 Nitrospirota bacterium | reverse complement strand
GCAGCAGACAAGATTAAAGAGGGTCTGGCAAAATCAAATTTCTTTAAAGAGGTTACATTAAGTGATGCAAAGATTGGCGCAGAGCAGAATAAGATTAAGTTCAGGATTAACATAACATTACACGAGGCAACATGAAGATAGAAAAAAGGGAAAAAAGAATTTTAATAATTGCCGGGATAATTGCAGCGCTGCTCCTTTCTTATGAATTTATAATATCGCCGTTCTTAGAGAAGATTGACAGGCATGGCGCTGCAATTGGCAAGAAGGAGAAGGAGCTTGCTTCAATAAAGGGCATGAAGGAAGAATACCTTTCTCTTGCTCAGAAGAAGAAGGAGCTTGATGCAAAGGCAAAGGCAAAGAGCGGATCCGCGCTTACCGAGCTTGAGAATATTGCATTAAGGGCAAACATAAGAAAGAATATAACCGCAATTAAGCCGCAGTTGTCGCAATCAGCGCCAGAGGGTTACAAAGAGACTACAATTGAAATAAAGATAGAAAACATTACCCTATATGAACTTGTAAATTATCTTACAATGACAGAGAATTCCGCACAGCCCATGAGGATAAAGAAACTTAATATTAAAACAAGATATGACAACCCAAAAAGACTTGATTCAACAGTGGTTATCTCAAGCCTGGAATACAGTTAAAAATGGTTCCCGCATGACACCCTTCTTTAAAAAGGGGAAAGGGGAAAGCAAGGGCTTTTTTAGATACGTCCTTTACGTTTTCTACTTTATCCTTCTTTTTCTTTTCTTCCTGTATCTCTTGTTTCCATACGACAAGCTAAAGGAGCGAATAATATATGAGATAGAGAACAGGTCTTCCCTATCTGTAAAAATCCATAAATTAAGCCCTTTGCTGTTTAACGGCATAAAATTAACAGATGCAGAGGTCTCGCTTAAAAATGACCCGAACAAGACCCCTTTATTCAAAGGAGATGCAAGGCTCAGATTAAGCCTTCTGCAATTGATTAGATTGGGGCTTTCAGTAAAGGGAAATATTAAAGCCTATAATGGCGAGGCAGTAATAAATATTGCAAATAAAAGGATTGCAGGAGAGGCAAAGGAAATAGATATAAGCAGCTATGCTGCATTTAAGCAGCTCTTTGGAATTGATGCAGCAGGATTGTTGAATGGCAGAATGGATATAATATCTGCAAATGATATGCTTTCGAAAGATGGCATGAATCTGGCAAGAACAAATAGCGAGGCAAGGATTGATATAAGCCGTTTCTCTGTAAAAAATCTGAATATCCTCGGCATAAAGCTTCCTGATACATCCTTTGATGCTGTCCAAACAGAATTGCGGATTGACCAGGGGAGGCTCAATATTAAAAAGCTTTCTTTAGAGGGAAGGGATTTGAACATATATGTTTCTGGCGATATGGTGCTCACAGGGGATATGCTAAATAGCCCCCTGAATATCATGGTGCGGATAAAGCCATCTGTGAGATTTGAAGAAGAAAATAAGATTTTCTTTTCCATGGCAAGGGGCAAGGGGCCTGATGGATTTTATAACATCAACATAAGGGGTTCGCTCAGGGCACCCATAGTAAATTAATGAACCATGGCAAACTCTACATAGTCAGCACACCGATTGGAAACCTTGAGGATATAACCCTGCGGGCAATCAGGATTTTGAAAGAGGTTAGCATTATTGCAGCAGAGGATACAAGGCATACGCAAAAACTGCTTAATCATTTTCAGATTAATACACATCAAACAAGCTATCACGACCACAATAAAGAGGAGAAGGCAGAGATACTCATCTCAAAGATAAAAGAAGGGAGAGATGTTGCATTGGTCTGCGATGCAGGCACACCAGGGATATCTGACCCCGGCTATTACCTGATAAAAAGGGCAATAGAGAAGAATATTCTGATAGTTCCCATTCCCGGCGCCTCTGCTGTTATATCTGGATTATCTGTCTCAGGCCTTCCAACAGACAGGTTTGTGTTTGAGGGTTTTCTGCCAAAGGGAAAGGAAGGGCTTAAACATCTCAAAGGCCTTGAAAAAGAGGAGAGGACAATCATATTCTATGAATCTCCCCACAGGTTTATAAAAACCCTGAAGGCAATCTATGATATCCTCGGCAACAGAAGGATAGCTGTTGGAAGAGAACTTACAAAACTGCATGAGGAGATTGCAAGGGGAAATGCGTCAGATGTGGTCGCGGCCTTTGAAGGTAAAAAGATAAAAGGAGAGATAACAATAATAATTGAAGGCGCAACTCCTCTGCATCCCCCCTTACCTCCCCTTTCTCCCCTCCTTGGTAAGGAGGGGATGGGGGAGGTAAAGGGGGGTGAGGTTCTGGATACAAAAAGGATTATAGAAGAAATAATGATAAAAGAAAATATAAGCAGGTCTGAAGCTGCGCGGATTGCTGCAAAAAGACTCGGAATATCAAAGAAAGAGGCATACAAAGAGAGCCTGAAGATAGGGGGTTCTGTTGAATAAAAAGCTGGCATTGAGCATAATCAGTTCTTTTGTTACCGCTGTTATTTTAATAGCAGCCTATTTTACTAATATAAGTCCTATTAGACCGATAAGACCTATATTCATTGACAGCAATTCACTCAAAATCCATTTCTGCCCTGAAGACAGATGCGGGAATGCTGTGGTCTCCGCAATAGAAGGCGCTAAAAAGAGCATATCTGTTGCAATGTACTCATTTACAAACAGGGAGATTGCCTTTGCCCTTGCAGATGCCTCAAACAAGGGTATAGATGTAAAGGTGTATCTAAATAATGACCAGAGGGATGAAAAGTATTCCAAGTCGCAGTTTTTAAAAAAGAAGGGCATAGCTGTTAAATTTCATAATCATGACGGCCTGATGCACAACAAGTTCGCTGTTATTGATGATAATATAGTTATAACAGGCTCATTCAACTGGACAGCCTCTGCAGACAAGAGGAATGACGAGAATCTGTTATTTATAAATAATAATGAAGCGGCAGAGGCATATAGGAAGAAATTTAACAGGCTTTGGGAGAGGGATTATTAATTATTTTATCTTCTTTCTCTTTTTTTCTATCTCAATATCTGTCCTCATCAATTTTTTGATATCAAGCTTCAGCTTTTCATTTTCCAACTTCAGGTAGTTTGCCTCGTCTTTTAACTTGAGGATTTCTTCTATTTGTGAAGCAGCGTGTTTGGCATCTTTTATCCAGTAGCTCCTCGGGTATTTTACTATAAGTCTTTTGAATTCTGCCAGGGCCTTTTCATAGTCTTTATCCTTGTTATCGTAAAATGAAAAGGTATAAGCAAGAAAATACTGGGCGTCAGCAGCACGTTCATCATCAGGATATTTTTCTACAAAACTGCGAAACCCTGCTGCTGCCTCGGCATATCTTTTTTCATTAAAAAGCGCATGGCTCTGAAGATAATGTTTTTTGTTCGCCTCTTCCTGCTTTAAGTATGCGGTGCAGCCGGTGCTAAGAAGAATGAGGAAAATTATCAGCAATTGCTTCATGACAATATTTGCCTCCTCTGGTCAACAACATAGAGGCTCTTTGGAATAGATTTGGCATAGTGTTTTAGCTCTGCTGCAATCTCCGCAACCTGCATGGCGCCTGATATTGCCCTCTTCTCATTTGTAACAACTGCGATTGAGACGGTCATAATTGGAAAGCTCTGTTTTACATTATCGCGGTTTAAGGCGACAATATATCCTTTCTCAATGTCATCCTTATTATAAAAACCTGGCATAGTCTTGTCAAATCTTGCAATGATTTCATTACATATAGGGCTGACCTTCTGGGGCTCTGTTATCAATACATAGTCGTCTCCTCCAATATGTCCTATAAAATCCTCTTTGTTTCCGATATCCTTTACAACAGCCTTTATTATATCTCCCACCTCTTTTAGCACTATGCTCCCTTTTGCATACCCGTATTTGTCATTAAAAGCCTTAAAATTATCAATGTCAATATAACAAAAAGCAAACTTTTCGCCGCTCACAATCCGGGAGAGAAGCTCCTTTTCTATTGCAAGATTTCCTGGCAGCCTTGTCAGCGGACTTGCATCAAGGCTTGTTTGCTCTAATATCTTAAGCCGCTGGGACATCTTTTTAAAGGACTCTGCTAAATCGCCCACCTCATCATTTGCCTTAATCCTCAATTCATGGTCAAACTTTCCAGAGCCTATAAACTCAGTTGCCCTTTTTAACTCATTAATGGAGGCAGAGATATTAAGTGTTAGCAAGGTTGCAAATATAATTCCTACCATCAGGCTCAGCACGGTGAGAAAGAGCGTAATGGAAAAGGCCTTTTCACTAACCCTGTTTGCAAGCTGTAGCTTTGTCTCCTGCGAGACCCGCGTCTCATCACCAAGATGTTGAAGCAGCCTGAAGAGATCATCTACCTTTGGTTTTAGCTTTTGCTCTGAAAGTTTGGATGCACTCCATTCCCTTTTGCTTTCAATAAGCCGAACCTCTTCTTTAAACAGGGTTTCATATTCACTGTGCAGCCGCATTATCTCAGGTATTGGGGCGTTTTCTTTTCCATATAGAGACTGAAGCCTTATGATTCCTCTTTTAAACTCCTCGCCCCTTTCAGTAAATATCTTTTGAATACCGGTGTCCTTAATGATTAAATACCTCTTTTCATATAAGTCCTGTGCAAGAAGGGAGTCCTCCATCCTCTTTACTGTTTCAATGGTTGGAAAATCCTTTGTTACAATACTGCTGTTTAGCTTGCTCAGCCCTCCGAGGCTTGTAATTGCATAAACCCCTACTATAACAGTAACCAACCCGCTTGCAACATAGCCGAGGACAATCTTTTTTCCAATTGTTAATCTTGTGAAGGACATTTGTTCTCCCCATCTATATCTTTAATTGTAAACAAAAAACCGTATTTGTCAAATGGAAGACATTAAGAATCAAGGAAATACAGGAGGGTTGCTCAAGGCTCGGCCAAGCCAATCCGCTGACACTTTAACCGCTATTCGGCTTTAAAAAAATAGGCGGACTTTTCTAACTCCGCCTATTTATGAATTATGAAGTAGCATAATTCATGAAGAATTGTTGACACTAAGCGCCTAATAGACTATACTATTAGTAGATTAAGGAGGTGATATTATGTCAACTGCAACTGTTCGCATACCAGAAGAGAAAAGGGACACTTTAAAGGTAATTGCAAGCATTGAAAAGACAGAGATAAAGGAGATACTTTCTGAACTAATAGACGAATATATAGATAGACACAAAGAGACACTTAGTCTTCTTTCTAAGCCTCAATGGGTAGAAATCATCAAAAAGGGCAAGGAAGAGGTAAAGAAAGAGATAAAAGGAAAGACCCTTAATGAGCTGGAAGATTGAGGTTAAGCCCACTGCCGAGAAACAATACCTTAGGCTGGACAAGAAAACGAGACAGAGGATAAAGACAACGTTATTGGAGCTTGAAAAGGAAGAAAACCCCTTATTCCATAAGGATGTTAAGTCATTGACAGGCCAGCTTAAAGGCGACTATCGTCTTAGAGTTGGCGATTGGAGGTTGTTATTTACACCTGATAAAGAAAAGAAAACAATCCATGTTTATGCAATTCTACCAAGGGGAGACGCATATTAACCAGATAGCCGATCCATTATTACTTACACACCGAAGGATTCTTATCACAACCTAAATACTTTTCTACCCAAGCAATTTTCCCTTCATCGCGCTTGGAATTATTTTTGCTGAGCCTTAAGTACTTTTTAAAGCTGTCAGCGCAATTATTATCCTGCATATGATATAGTGTAAATCCATGGAAATACCAAGCATCAGCATCATTGGGGTCTAATATTGTGGCAAGCTCAAGGTCGTGTTTTGCATTCTTATAATCCTTAAATTCCCTGACCAGCAATATTCCTTTGTCTCTCCATATCTTCGCATCATTCGGAGCATTGATTAATGCATCTTTATAATCTTCAAGGGCGTCTTTATATCTTTTAAGCTTTTTATATAAATGTGCGCGTGCAGACAAGTTGTGTGGGTCTAAGGGATCAAGTTGAATAGTAAGGTTTAAATCTGACAGCGCTAGATCAAGTTTACCTAATTTTTGAAAAAGCCTTCCCCTGGAGCGAAGCGTATCTGCATTTTGAGGGTGAAGATCTAATGCCTTATTTAGATCAGACATTGCCTTCTCAGATTGTCCCATCTCAGCATATATTTCACCTCGCTCTCTGAAAAAGTAATAATAGTCTCCAAAAGAAATGGCCTTTGTATAATATTCTATAGCACCAGCACGGTCATTGTTTCTATTAGCAATATCTGCATTTGTAGCTTCAATATATCCTCTCAAGATTCTTAATTTGGGATTTTTTGATACATAATTATCCGTTTCATTCACAAATCCTTGCATTTCCTCAAAAGAGCCTCCCCATTTTGGAACGAGACTCTGTATGTAAATTCGTCTGGCACTAAAACTATATGGATTTGTTTTTAATGCCCTATTCAACAATAGCTTATTAGATTCTTTATCTCCTAATGCCTTTTCTATGTCTATCAAATAAAAATAGCTAACAATAGCACCCGGATTAATTTTTAATGCTGCCTCAAGATCTGTTTTTGCCTCTGAAAAGGCCTTTTCCATTTTGTAAATCTGTTCTGGAGGGGTTTTACCTATAAACTTTTTACCACGCTTAACCCAACCCATTTTTGTATAATATACCCCACGTGCCAATCGGGCAGAATAAGAATTTGGGTATTGTTTAATCCACTCTTTCAGATAGGACTCTAAAGAAGGATCTGAAGTATAAAATGACCAATATGCTAACTCAAGATTAAACTCGTTCTGATAATCTTTTTCATATGTTTTTTGATATTTTTCTAAAAGGGATTCTAATTCTACATACTTTTTCTGTTTTAGAAGGGAGATGATTTTAAGTTTATCCGGAAGCTCCAAAGCATAACTAATACCCCCGAAGCTCAAAAAAGACAGGACTAATAATAAACACGCAACCCTTAGGAAACTGTTTTTGGTATCAATCATAAGATTGGCCCGACTTTATTTATGAAGGGACATGGTCTTAATCCTTATATATGCTGTATTGTTGGTAATTATAGCAAGAAATTATATGCTGTCAAGGTAGATGGAGTATTTTTGTCTATTGCAAGGCTTCTCCATATTTTAAACTCATACCACCTTAAAGATGGAAAGCAATGCAAAAAACAAGTATAGTAATAATTTATTTTTGACTTTCAATGTAAACCATATATAATACATGAAGATATGGCTCTATGACATGGGAAATACTTAATTGTTCCACGTGGAACATAAGGTTGTTTTTAACAAGCTGTTGAAAAAGGGTCTTTTTGCTGTCATTGCGAGGAGCAATGTGAGCCAAAGCCCTGAGCGAAGCAAAGGGGACGAAGCAGATACAATAATCTCCCCTAACCCCTCTTTAGAAAAGAGGGGAATTTAATATATCCCCCTTTGAACTTTAGATTTTGTAATTTGGATTTTTCTAATGTATACCTTTGATAAAGAATATGATGTAATTGTTGTTGGCGCTGGCCACGCTGGTTGCGAGGCAGCATTGGCTGCTGCAAGGCTCGGCTGCAAGACACTGATGTTTACCATTAATCTTGATAACATTGCCCAGATGTCCTGCAATCCTGCTGTTGGAGGCATTGCAAAGGGTCATCTTGTAAAAGAGATAGATGCCTTAGGCGGCGAGATGGGAAAGAATACTGATAAGGCAGGTATTCAGTTCAGGATGCTTAATACAAGAAAGGGTCCTGCTGTAAGAGCTTTGCGCGCACAGGCAGACAGGGTTTTGTACAGGATTGAGATGCGCAGGACACTTGAGGCACAGGATAATGTTGATATATTGCAGGGCATGGTAACAAGAGTATTGGAAAAGAATGGTAGGGTAACTGGTGTTGAGACAGGCCTGGGCATAAGGTATCTTTCAAAAACAGTAATTTTAACAACTGGGACATTTCTCAAGGGGCTTATTCATATTGGTCTTAAAAACTTCCCTGCAGGCAGGGCAGGCGAATTTCCGTCTATGGAGTTGTCAGATTCATTAAGAGAGCTCGGATTCCAGATTGGACGGCTAAAGACAGGAACACCTCCAAGAATAGATGGCAGGAGCATTGATTTTTCAAAGACCATAATACAGCATGGTGACGAGCCGCCAATACCGTTTTCATATTCAACAGAAAAGATTACCAATCCCCAGTTGCCATGTTATCTTACTTATACGAATGCAGAGACCCATAAGATTATAAAAGACAACCTTGACCGCTCTCCATTATATTGTGGTGTAATTGAGGGTGTGGGTCCAAGATATTGTCCGTCAATAGAGGATAAGGTTGTCCGCTTCTCTGAAAAAGAGAGGCACCAGATATTCTTAGAGCCAGAGGGCCTGAATACAACAGAATATTATGCAAATGGTATATCTACAAGCCTTCCTGCTGATGTTCAGCTTAAGTTTATCCATACTATATCTGGATTAGAAAAGGCAAAGATGCTCAGACCGGGATATGCCATTGAGTATGATTTTGTGCCGCCAACACACTTAAAACCGACACTTGAGACAAAATTGATAGAGAATCTCTTTAATGCAGGCCAGATAAACGGCACTTCTGGATATGAAGAGGCAGCAGCGCAGGGAATAATTGCAGGGATAAATGCTGCTGCAAAGATAAAAGGCACAGAGTCATTAATACTAAACAGGTCAGATGCGTATATTGGTGTTTTGATTGACGATCTTATTACAAAAGGCACTAAAGAGCCATACAGGATGTTTACATCCCGCGCAGAGTATAGGCTCCTTCTGCGGCACGATAACGCAGATTTGAGGCTAAGGGAAAAAGGATATAAAATAGGGCTTGTATCTTCCATAGATTATGGTATATTTATGGAAAAAAGAGAGGCAATAAAAAAGGAGACAGAGCGGCTTAAGACAACAAGGATAAAGCCGACAAAGGAGATAAAGGCAAGATTAGAAGAGGCAGGCATAACAGATATTAATGCAGAGGCAACACTCAGCCAGCTCCTTAAAAGGCCGGATATTGAATACAGGAAATTGATTGAGCTTTTTCCTCCTGAAGAGCCATTAACCAAGGAGGTAATGGAACAGGTGGAGATAGAGATTAAATATGAGGGTTATATACAGCGTCAGTTAACAGAGGTTGAGAGGTTTAAGGGGTTAGAAGAAAAAAGGATTCCATTTAATTTTGATTATGATAATATAAAGGGATTTTCAAGAGAGGTAAAAGAAAAGTTAAATGACATTAGGCCGGTTTCAATTGGCCAGGCATCAAGGATATCAGGGGTAACACCAGCAGCAGTATCTATTCTACTTGTAGCACTGGAAAAAGAGTATGGCCGCAAAAAATAAGGCAAAGAGAAGACCCAAAAAAGAGACAAAAAAAACCGTAAAGAAAAAGACAATCCCTAAAAAGGCTGCTCAGAAAAAGCCAAGGGCAGATTTGAGAAGGCTGCTCTTAAAAGGTTCTGAAGAGCTGAACCTTTCCCTTTTTCCAAATCAGATAGACCAATTTCTGCTATACTTTGAAGAGCTGAAAAAATGGAATGAGAAGGTCAATCTGACAGGCATCATAGATGACAAGGAGATTATAATAAAACATTTCCTTGACTCTCTCTCCTTCTTAAAAGGCTTTTCACCAATTGAAGGCATACGGATAATTGATATTGGCACAGGCGCTGGCTTTCCGGGTATCCCGCTAAAGATACATTCACCGAGGATAAACCTTACCTTAATGGAGGCATCGCAGAAGAAGTGCGTGTTTCTGCATCATATATGCAGGCTCATGGAATTGCAGGATGTGAATATAGTAAATGAAAGGCTGGAGAATGTAAAAAACAATCTTGACTTTGTCAAACAGTTTAATGTATTTCTCTCACGGGCAGTTGCAGATGTTGATGAGATGATAAAGCACGGCGCCCCATTATTGGCAGACAGGGGCATAATGATATTCAGCAAGGGAAAGACAACAGAGGATTTAAAGGTTGGAAAGATTATAAAAGGCATGGTATTGCTGCAGATAATTCCCTTCACCCTTCCAATGTCAGATTACAGCAGAAAACTGCTTGTGTTTCAGAAGATATAAAATGTTCCACGTGGAACATTAGATTGAAACCTTGTCCAAATCCACCAAAATCTCCTCTGCCTTTTTGTATCTCTTTGTCTTGTCCTTTTCAAGGCACCTTAAGATAACCTTGTTTAACATATCTGGTATTAAAGGCTCTATGTCCTTTGGTGACGGCGGCGTGGAGTGGAGATGGTGATAACCGAGGTCGCCTTCAACAAATGGTGTCCTTCCTGTTACAAGCTCAAAGAGTGTTATGCCAAAGGAGTATAAATCTGACTGAAAATCAACATTCTTGCCAATAATCTGTTCAGGAGACATATATAATGGTGTTCCGCTTATGGATGTGGACTCATTAGTAGCATCCTCTATTATCTTTGCAACACCAAAGTCCATGATTTTTACCATTTTCTCACGGCTTATCATGATATTTGCAGGCTTAATATCCCTGTGCACAACCTTATTATTATGCGCGTATGCAAGCGCCCTGCACATCTGTTTTGCTATCTTCACAGCGTCAGATACCTTAAATTTATTAATCTGCTTTAAATACTCCCTTAATGTTTTTCCTTCAATATATTCCATTATAATATAGTAATTATCCCCATCCTTCCCTGTATCAAATATGGTTACAATATTTGTGTGATTAAGATTTGCAGAGAGCCTCGCCTCCTTGATAAATCTTTCAAGATATAATGGATTTGATGTAAGGACAGACGGAAGGAGCTTATATGCAACAATACGGTTTAAAAGCGTATCTTTAGCCTTATAAACAATACCCATGCCGCCGCGGCCAACCTCATCTAATAATTGATACCTTTTATTTTGCTGTTCTCCTGATGCTGTGCCTGTGTTAGGTCTGATATCTGTATGCGTTCTGTCTGATGCCTCTTGAGGCGGTATTGCTGTTGGTCTTGGCGAGATTGTAAGCTCCTTTGACCTTCTTACAACATCCTTAAAGTGATAATCCTCTGAAAGGATTTTGTCATATATTTCCTTTGCCTTTTCCGCGTCTCCTGTTTTTTCACAGCATACTGCAAGGAAATAGTACGGCTCAAGATTGGATTTATTAACAGACGCAGTTCCAATCAGCTTCTGAAATCTCTCTAATGCGAGTTTTGTCATACCCTTGTCTAAAAATATCTCACCAATTAATATTGATGCCTCTCTGTAATTATCAGAGGCCATATCAATCTTCTGGAGTGTATTTACAGCCCTATCCAATAGGCCGAGCTTTTTATAACGT
>JAHFEP010000086.1:4365-11307 GCA_023248415.1 Nitrospirota bacterium | reverse complement strand
AGATTCGTAAAACAGGCAGCTCAACAGCATCCCAGAGGATTCGTTCAAAGATAAAGGCAAAGGGTTGTGCCTGTGAAATCAACAATCCATCGGGCCGCTGCTGCCTCGGGGATATTGAAAAAGTAGAAAAACGACTGATGCAGGAAAGCAGGACAATTTAAATTTAAATAGCTGGTCAAATAGAAATCAGCGTATACCTTTTACTCCCCAGCCCAAGCCTCTCTGCCTCATCAATCTGTAACTGGTAATTCTTGCCGTGGAGCTTTTTCAGCACATCCTCGCCTTCCTTAACCTTTCTATCACCTGCCATTGAATCAGGGATAAACTTAGCCTTTCTTAGGATATCAACTGATGCCTGCTCAATTGCAGCCAAATCATCTGAAATAAGTATGCCTTGGTCTTGAAACAGCGGGACATCTGCAACAGGCATGCAGTCGCACTCTGGCTGGATATCAAGAAGGAAGTTTATGTAAATAACCTTTTTCTTTTTGAATGTAGAAAGCACAGCGCCAGCTCCTTCTGCAAGGCCTTTCTGAAAATACTCATCATTCTGCGGAAGGTGTAATGCCTTTTCAGGGCAGACCCTTGTGCACCTGCCGCACCGCCAGCACTCATCCATTATATATGTCCACTTCTTTCCTTTAAACTCTATTATGCCGAGGGGGCAGACATGAACGCACTGATTGCAGTATGTGCATTTATCCCTTGTCCATGTAATAATACCCTCTCCAAAGGTATGTATGCAGCCCCTCCCCTTTTTCCAGCCATGTATGCGGTGTTCAGAGCTTATCCCTCCCATGGCAAGATTCTTTATAGCGCCTGCGTACCCTGCATTTATATGGCCCTTGCAATGTGAGCAAACAACCATTGCAGAAACATCATGAATAAGAGTTGCAATCGCTACCTCTTTTAAAACACGGCCCCTTTTTACCTTAACAAGTATATTATCCTTTCCATGAAGTCCGTCTGCAAGCACAACAGGCGCGCCGCAGGAGTGATGATTCATGCCATTTTGATTTGCAATCTCAAGATAATCAAGCCCCATTATCCTCACTGTATCTGTAACAAAGGGCTTTGCCTTTACTGATTTTATCCCATCAGCAATCTTTCTAAGAAAGATTGGTCTTATAATCCTGTGCGCGCCCTCTGAACCAAAATGGGTCTTTACAGCAACATCTTCATCTTTCTTAAAATGTTTTTTAAAATCAATTTTCTTAATCAGTCGCTCCAGCTTTCCCGGCAGGCTATCCTTGTAATCCCATTTTTTAGCCCTTGCAGAGGCAAAGAAAACTTTTGACATAGATTGTCTATCCCCTTCCTTTTGGATAGTATGCTGTGCATATTCCGCACTTCATGCCATGACAGGCATCACCGCGTTTCAGGTTCATTGCAAGCCGAATCCTCATGTAAATAAAAAATGAATAAATCTTAATCTTCAGCATTAGACGGATTACAGCGAAGCGGCTCATCCTTAAAACCAAACATTCTCCAAAATATAAGACCCGGACAGATGCCGCTGATTCCGGCAAAGGTTAATGATACCACAGGAATATATAAAACCCAATGTGCTTTATTAAAACCAGTTAACCAAATACCCAGCAAGATTACTCCTGATATAAAAAGAAATAACATTCTGTACGCTGTGCCAACCCTCTTGATATTCATTTTAAACCTCCTTTGCAAACCGACCATTTTGGTTTGTTATAGATTAATTTTTTTAAATAAATATGCCTTTAACCAATCTGTTAATGCTATCAAACACTTCATCATCCGATGCCTTTTTATTTAACTGCGAAAGCAGCAGTGTCCCCTCAATAGCGCCTATTATTGTAGTTGCCATTGTTTTTGAATCCACCTCCTTTCTAATAAGCCTTTTCTTAATCCCATCCTCAATTATCTTAGCTATAGCATCTCTCCACTTACTAAAGATATCCATCAGCTCTTTTCTAAAACCTTGCTCTAACTGAAAGGCCTCAGTTGTCAGCATGATGAACAGAGATGAGGCGGACTCTTCTGATTTACCCATAATTATCCTGTTTTCAACTATTCTAAGTATTTTTTTCTTTAAATCCTTTTCATCTTCCACTCCATAAAGTATATGAGGCAGCCATGTTTCTTTTATTGTCTGAATTACTGCAAGGCCGATGGCGTCCTTATTATCAAAATGCCAGTAAAGGCCGCCCTTTGTAATATTTGTCTCATTCAACAGTTCTGATACCGATGTCTTACTAAAGCCCTTCTTTGAAAATAGCTTTAGAGCTGCATCAAGTATCTCTGTTCTTGTCTTTTCTCCTTTTTTCCCCATATCACCCTAAAAACCGACCGTTTGGTATGTAATCTTATGTCTAAAAATAATTGAAGTCAAGGAGAAAATTGGCCTTGCCGATTTCTTGCCTTGACATTGGGATATAAAATCGTATACTTTGTTTGAACATGAAACAATATATCCTGAAAACCGAAAAACATCCACTGAAGACTTCCATTGACTATAAGAAGGAACTGAACGAACAGCAGTATGCTGCTGTTACAGCAGGCGACGGCCCACTGCTTGTGCTTGCTGGCGCTGGAAGCGGTAAGACAAGGACACTGACATACCGTGTTGCATATCTTATTGAGAATGGCATTGATTTATCAAGGATACTTATTGTTACTTTCACGAACCGTGCAGCAAGAGAGATGCTCCAGAGGGTGGAGATGCTCCTTACAGGAGAATTAAAAGGTATATGGGGCGGCACATTTCATCATATTGGAAATATGGTTTTGCGCAAATACGCAAAGGCAATCGGCTATGAATCTAATTTTACAATCCTTGATAATGAAGATGCAAAAGACCTGATTTCTGACTGCATTGTTGAATCAGGCATTGACACAAAGACTGTAAGATTTCCAAAGGCAGGCATATTAGAGGATATTGGAAGCCTTTCAGTAAACTGCGAAAAAGAAATTGCTGATACAATCCTTGAGCAGTATCCCTATTTTGAGGAGATAATACCAGAGATTGAAAAGGCGCTTAAAAACTATAAGGCTAAAAAGGCAAAGGCAAACCTTATGGATTTTGACGACCTTTTATTGAACTGGCACAGGCTCTTAAAAGAAGAACCAAAGATCAAGGAACATCTATCAATGTTATTTCAGCATATCCTTGTTGATGAGTTTCAGGATACAAACAAGCTCCAGTCAGATATCATTGACGAGATGGCAGGCCATCACAAGAATCTTATGGTAGTAGGCGACGATGCCCAGAGCATATACTCTTTCAGAGGCGCAGAGTTTAAAAATATCCTTGAATTTAAAGAGCGCTATCCTGATGCAAAGGTCTTTAAGCTTGAGACTAATTACAGAAGCACACCACAGATACTCCATCTTGCCAATGAAAGCATAAAACATAATCTGCGTCAATTCCCAAAGGAACTGCACAGCATAAAGTCAAATGGCACATTGCCAGCAGTTATACCCCTTAATAGCGCACACCAGCAGGCAGAATTTGTAGCTCAGAGGATAGTAGAGCTTGTTGATGAGGGCTATTCATTAAATGAAATAGCTATTCTTTACAGGGCGCATTACCATTCTGTAGAGCTTCAGATGGAGCTTACAAAAAGGAATATCCCATTTGAAATACGCTCTGGACTGAGGTTTTTTGAGCAGGCGCATATAAAGGATGTCATTGCACATCTAAGGTTTGTCCATAATCAATTTGATGAATTATCTGCAAAGAGGATATTAAAATTAAATGTTGGCATAGGTTCAAAGACTGCATCAAATATTTGGGATGAAATATCAAAAACTGCCAATCCCCTTTCTGCACTAATCTCAGACAAGATATATCACCTCCTGCCAAGAGGGGCGAAAGAAGCGTGGCCAGAGTTTTATCGCAGGATGGAGAGGCTATCACATCCATCCATACAAGAAAACCCCGCAGAAATGATAAGAACGGTCATAGAGGAAGGGTACTCCAAATATCTTCAGGCAGCATATACAAACTATTATGACAGGGCTGGAGACCTTGAGGAGCTTTCAAATTTTGCTATTCAGTATGACTCCCTTAATAAATTTTTAAGTGAGATAGCGCTTCAGGAAGGTATTAAGGCAGAGGAGATTTTGGTTGGCGATATTGGAGAAAAGCAGGCAGTAACATTAACCACTGTGCACAGGGCAAAAGGGCTTGAGTGGAAGGTTGTATTTATTATATGGGCAGCAGAGGGAAACTTTCCCATATCCCGAAGCTACGGCAATGAAGATGCAATGGAAGAGGAGCGCCGGCTCTTTTATGTTGCAGCAACAAGGGCAAAGACAGACCTCTATATTACCTATCCCATCCTTACAACAAGGTATAATGTCGGGAGCGTAATATTAAAACCATCCGAATTTATTCAGGAGCTTCCAAAGGACTCCTATGAAAAGTGGCAGATAGCAGTCAGCCACGAGGAGCTTTAGAAAAAGCCCTTTGTGATTCTCTCTTTTTAAGTTATAATAATTATAATATTAAATTGTCAGATAGATTTAGCCAGAGGCTAATTCTGGATAAGGAGTCAGTTTTTAATGGCCTTACTTGAGGCAAAGGTTGATGAGATATTTGAGATAGAAAATGGAATAAAGGCAATAAAAGAAGGGATTGCCGCATCTAATGAGGTTGAACTGATAAACCTTCCCTATAATTTAATAATTCAATTAAAACCCCTTTTGAAAGACAAGAAAGTCAAAATTCATCACAATAAGACAGATGAGATACCAGAGGAGATTGCAGAGCTCGGTCAGGTCTGCTTTACATCTGTAGAGATGAAAGGGACATATAAAGGCAAGGTTGTTGAAAAGGGGGAGGTCTTTTTAAGAAACTCTATTTTTCATGTGTGGTGGGATGAGTCAGGGATTGTAAATATCGGCTCTATTGATTTTTCTAAGTGCGCAAGGTGCATAATGGATATGCACAGGGATATCATGTATCTTGAAGAGATGGATGTATTAAACATAATGACGTTGTATGATCCAGAGGATGGACTTGATGCAATAGAAGAGGCAGTAAGAAGATCAAAGAGGGTAAGGATGGTAAACATGCCAAAGATTGTTGTTAAGAGGCTCTATTTTGCATTACAGGAAAAGGATGTAAAGATTATATGCGCAGAGGCATCTGACGAGGCAAAAAGGGCAAAGGAAAAGTTTGATGTAAAGATTGCAGGCGGCCTTCTTGGTGTGTATTCTGTTTATAAAGGCAAAAAGGTAAAAAGTGGCGGCATTGCTGTTGACGATGGTTTTTTCAATGTTGATTACATTGGCAGTGAAATACTCAATGTCCGCAGCGTGATGTGGAGAAAGTGCGCTGATTGCATGATGAGATATTTTGACTGGGGATGGCTTGAGGCAAGGAAGATATAACTAAAACCACTTCCACAGCCACCATTTCTCAAATAATACCTTGCCGATATGCCAGTGCCTTCCGGGCCTCCACAGGGATACTGACGGCGCTGGCTCTGCATAAAAATTCCCTTTAGCAAATCCAGCCCTTCCATCGCCTAATTCAACAAAGCAGTAGCCGTCTCCATTAAATTCATTAACAGCAGGCTGATTCTTAATCTTTGCTGCAATATTGTGCGCAACCACCTCTGCCTCTAAATGCGCAAATACACCTGCCTTAGGCAGGGGCTTCCCTGATGCCAGAGGAATAGTAGTAACATCGCCAATAGCATAGACATTCTCAATCTTTGTCTGGAGACTTCTTGCATTTACAGGTATCCAGCCTGTTTCAGCAGCAATAGATGAATTTTTTATTACAGCAGGCGCGCCATGCGAGGGAACACCAACAAGCATATCAAAAGGGATATTCTTTCCATCAGCAGTCTCCAGTTCCTTCTTATCTGCCTTAATTGCCTTAACAGTTGTATTCGGCATATATTGGATACCGCTCATATTAAGAAGAGAGGCAACATGACTTCCAACAACAGGTCCTGCAACAGGCATTGGCTGAGGCTCAGGAGACACAACCTGCACCTGAACACTTTTTTTCTGCCCTTTAAAGTAGGCATTCAGAAGCAGCGCTGCCTCATAAGGCGCAGCAGGGCATTTAAAGGGTATTGAGCTTACCATTACAACAGCCTTGTCGCCTTTAAAATTGGCGAGGTCGTCTCTGAGCCTTATAACATCTGAAAGCTGATAAAGGTTGTATGCCCCTTCCTTAAAACCAGCTATTCTTTCAGGATATAAATCTGCGCCAAGGCTGATAACAAGATAGTCATAATTTATATCCTGTGTATTTGTTTTAACAACCTGCTTATTAAAGTCAATGCCGGCAACCTCTTCCTGGACAAAATCAATGCCTTTTCTCTTTAAGAGGCCAAGGTCTCTCTTCATCTGCTCTGGCCTTCTCCAGCCGACCATCAGCCATAGAAGAGATGGATTGAAAAGATGGTAGCTAAGTTTATCAATTAGAATAATTTTATGTTCAGCTCCGAGGGCATTTCTTAGCTTATTTGCAACAACCAGCCCTCCGCTGCCACCGCCTAAGATACAAATAGTCCTGCCTGCCATATTTGCCTCCTCTGAAGACTAAATCAATAATAGATGTGTCTTTTTTTATTAATCTGTGTAATCTCCCTTTGTAATCTGTGTAATCAGACATTCTTATAGAATGTCTTTAAAAAGCGCCAAGTGTTGAAACGCCCTCTGTTCCCATCAATTCTACTAATTCATTATAGCCAGAGATCTCTGCTTTTGGTAAAAGCAAGTCTTTCTCAAAACCCCTCATTCTTAAATCTTCATCAAGCACATAACATATTACACCGGAGCTTATAAGTCTGTTAAGCAGAGCCGCTTCTTTATTAACAGCAGCCCTCACGCCATCCTGAATGAAAAAAAGGGTTATACTATTGCCATCCTCTTTTACACTCTCAGCAAGAGAAAGCGCCCTTTCCGAATTTCCTGTATCAGGCGCACTTGATATAATTATCAAAT
>JAHFEP010000086.1:1237-4355 GCA_023248415.1 Nitrospirota bacterium | reverse complement strand
CCGCCGCCTAAGATACAAATTGTCTTGCCTGCCATTTTTAAACCTCCTTAAAATGCGCCGAGTGTTGAAACACCCTCTGCTGCCATTAATTCCACCAATTCATTATAGCCCACAAGCTCTACATTTGGCAAGAGCAGTGCTTTTTCAAAACCCCTCAGCCTTAAGTCTTCATCCAATACATAACACATTACACCTGAATTCAGAAGTCTGTTGAGTTTGCCTTTTGTTGGTGCATTTTTACTAAGAGGAGCCCTTACACCATCCTGAATGAAAAAAAGGGTTATACTATTGCCATCCTCTTTTACACTCTCAGCAAGAGAAAGCGCCCTTTCCGAATTTCCTGTATCAGGCGCACTTGATATAATTATCAAATACGAAGCCATAATGCCTCCCCACCCCCACCCTCCCCTCCCCCTTAGTAAGGGTGAGGGTTAGGGAGGGGGTTAAAATATCATCAATGTCTTAGCGCTGCCAACAACCTTTGCCAATTTCTTATCATCAACAACTTCAAAACCGCTTAGCATTTTATCAGCGCTTATACCACACTCATCAAGAGAACCTTTGTGAGTATATACCTTTAACGTGTCACCCTCATCTTCTAACATCTTTGCTGTACCGATAATTTGTTTCACTGCAGCAGATATGGATGTAAAACCTGAAACACCCATATCCTGATTGTCTTTTAAACAATAGACACCGCCGTCTACAAAAACTACAGATGTCTTTACATTATTATTTACAGCGCCGTTTATGTGCCTTACTGCCTCTGCCGCATTTATCTTGCTGTATGGCGCTGTCCTCACAAGTATACAAAGTTCAGACATTTTGCCTCCTACATTCCAATGTTTATAAAAACATCCGACTTGTTAGTTATCTGAAAGAGCTTTTTCAATGTGCTTGGATTAGCGCCATTTAGCTGCATATCCTCTTTTATGCCGCGAAAGGCAAGGCAGGTGCCGCAAAGCTCCACTGAAAGCCCTTTCTCAATCAACTTGGCAAAGACCTCTGAGGCATTTGGTATCCCCTTTGCCTTCTGGTCTTTGGTGAAATTATGCACGCCATCACCTGATGCAAATATGGTTACCTCATGGCCTTTTGCTAATGCCGCCTCTGCTATTTTAGCTGCTGTATTTGTATTTTCAAAGCTGTAAGGTGTTGTGGAAAGAAGGATGGTAATTGATTTGGACATATAATCTCCTATTTCTAATTCCTGTAAGGGCGAGCGGCCGCTCATCCCTACCTTGATGCTGTATAGACCTTATATATCTTTCTATTCTCTGCAAGCTGTTCAAACAAAACCTGCCGCATAATATCAAATGCCTTTAATACCTTTGGATTTGCAATGCGGTAATAAATAGTAACCCCTTCACGTCTTGTTAGAACAATTCTTCTCTGTCTTAAGATTGATAGATGCTGAGAAAGATTTGCCTTTGTGATGCCGATACGCCCTGCAATATCATTTACAGAAAGCTCCTTATCCCTTAATGTATTTATAATCTTCAGCCTCTTGGGATTAGCAAGTATCTGGCAGATATCTGCATGAAGCTCATAAACCCTTTCATTAATATCCTCCAACTTCAAACCTCCATATAGTTTCAATATTTAGAAACTATATAATAAATATACTAATTTAACAGAAGTTTGTCAAGCGGAAAATAAGCCATCAGGTCAGATTTTTTAGCCAGAGGGGTCAGTTGCGAGGCCGATGCAACACGCAGCAGATGGCCCCTATCTCTAAATCTAATGCTACTTCGGGTGCTGCTGCTGATAGGGTATTATCGGCGTCTTCCATGGCGTCTGCTGATTGATTACAGAGATTTCTAATGGACAGACATTCGCTGGCACAGTTAAGGCAAAGAGAACCGCCTTCTCAATTGCCTCTGTTGTCATAAGCCGTGATGGCTCTATGGTTGATTTATCAAGAGAGCCTGTTAACGCAGTATCTGTTACGCCTGGCAGGATGGATGTTACTTTAATCCCTAAATCCCGCATCTCCCAGAAGAGTCCTTTTGTAAAAGCACGGAGCGCCCATTTTAGAGATGTATAGACTATGAAATTCCTTGGCGGCGGGTCTACAAGGGTTGAACCAGAGACAATACTGATTATTGCACCGCCGTTATTTTTTACCATGTGCGGAATAACAAGCCGTGTGCACATGACATAACCAAAAAAGTTTGTGCGCATCAATTTCTCTATATCATCCAAGGGCTGTTTATGAAAAGGGTGCTGGCTTGAAATGCCTGCATTATTGATTAATATATCTATTTTGCCAAACTCATTTATTGTTTTATCAACAAGATTCTCAAGATTGTCCTGTTTTGTAACATCTGTTGGCACCGCCAATACCTTTACACTGCTATGTCTTCTTATTTCATCAGCGGCCTCATCCAGTGATTTTTTATCCCTTGATGCTATAGAAAGATTTATCCCCTCTTTTGCAAGGGTCATCGCAATTGCCTTGCCTATGCCCCTGCTTGCGCCTGTGATTAAAGCAACCTTGTTTTTTAATTCCGTCATAATAAGAGCCTCTCCTCTAAAGAATTTTTATTAGTATAGTATAAACAAATCAAATCTGCAATTCTTATAAACTATAATCTAATAACTCTCGCCTCACCCTCTCCACATCACTTTCATCAAGCCTGAACGGATAGCTTCTTATATCGCTCGGCCTGCTGTCGCCAAAGGGACGGTTGCAGCAGGCAATTTTTTTATCCTTTCCCGGGCAGCCGCTTGTCTGAAAGGGTACGCCAGATTCAATGAACTCATCTAATACAACTTTAGAAACACCAAAAACAATCACCCTCTCCTTCTCATCAAATCCCATATCCTCAATCCTTGCATAATCAAAATCTATTATATGCCTTGCGAGCTGGATTCGCCTGAACTGGTCAGCAGGACACTGGGGATGGCTTTCCAATAAAGAACCCTTTTCCTGATAAAATGAAAAGAGGTGAGTTGTGCCTCCAATATCCTTTATTCTTTGCATTGCACTTACCATCTCCATTTCTGTCTCACCAAGGCCGACAATCAGATGACAGCCTATATTACCATCTCCAAATATTGGCCTTGCCTTTTCCAATATCTCCCAGTACCTATGCCATTTATGCGGCCCCTTTAC
>JAHFEP010000086.1:0-1137 GCA_023248415.1 Nitrospirota bacterium | reverse complement strand
CCGCAGTAGGCGCAGCTTGCATAACAACCATCAGCATAGGTCAGGAGGAGATTAATACAGCGTGGAGAGGCATTGCGATAAAAAGTACCGGCGGAAAATCCAAGCGTCATAGCAGCAGCAAGGCTGACTCGCAGGTATTCAGGGGACTCCTTATTGCAGTTCCCATTCAATTTCTGAACCTCCATGTTTATTGTCTCCATAATATCCATCAAAGGCAATCCAGCAGTTTTTCAACATCTCTGATAAAACCCCCTTATCCCAATTATTAAAAAGATGCCTTCTCTTTTCCAATGCATGATTGATGGAATGGCTGACAAGCTCTTCCACTGTTTCATCATATTCTGAAAGTATATCAAGATTATCATCTATCACTGCCTTTGCTGAAATCTCCCCTGCAATTCCTCCGCATAAGACAGCATTGGAAATACCTCCACCAGTAATCGGATTGCACAGGCCTGCTGAATCGCCGCACAATAAAATATTATTTTTTCTCAACCCAATAATCCCGCCAACAGGTATCAGGCCGCCAGTTTCATTTAAAATCTTCTTTTCTATCCTGCCAAGTCTCACCAACTCATCAACAAATCTATCTAATATCTCTGACGGCTCTATTCCAGACTTTACATCAACACCTATGCCAACATTCGCCTTATCACCTTTTGGAAACAGCCAGCCATAGCCGCCTTTTATATAATCTCTAAAATAGACCTCTGTAATATCTGTCTCAGATTTTAAAGACATCATATACTGCTTTGCAATAACAAATTCTTTATTTTCCATGCCCATCCACTTTCCAACAGTAGACTTTGGCCCATCCGCGCCAATGATTATCTTAGCTTCAATGGAATACCTTCTGCCACTCTCTACAACCTCTACATCTGATAATCCCCCTATTTCCCCCTTTAGCAAAGGGGGATTAAGGGGGATTTCTGCCTTGCACCCTTTTCTTATCTCTGCGCCAGCAGCCCCCGCCATCTCTGCAAGATGCTGATCAAACCTATCTCTGTCTATTATATAGCCAATGGACTCGGTCTCCTTTACCTCTCCATTCGGTAGATGTGTCCGCATAAAATGTATCTCCTGCACCAAAAGGTCATCTCTCAAGCCAATGGTTGTTGTAAGCTGAACAGGAATATA
>JAHFEP010000240.1 GCA_023248415.1 Nitrospirota bacterium | reverse complement strand
GCATATTGGAAGATATAGCTTTTCAAAAAAACCTCTGCAGGAAGCTGATGATATTTGTCTGCCTCAATATTCTCTAAATAATTTATATTTATCTTTGTTTTTTCTGCAACAAGATTCAGGCTTATACCCCTTCTCTCTCTAATAATCCTGAGTATGCTCCCCCTGAATTCAACGTCCTCAAAGGACTCTGCCTCTTTAAATGTTTGCACTGCCTTTGGCATCTCAACATCTGTTTTAATTGAAGGAGGGGCGCATTGAAATGTTTCCTTATTCTCAGGGGCAATCTCTTTCCATGATTCAGTAACAATCGGCTGCGCTGTCTTTGCAGGTTCTTCAATATGCGGAGGCTCAAGGTCTTCAACACTAAGGCCGGCAGCCAATCTTCTGTTATATTCCTCTCTTGTCTTGCTAAAACTTAATACCCTGAATGCTGCCTCAACTGCCTCCAATATCTCCCTGCATTCATCTGCTGTAAACAGGGAATAGGTAGCAAGGGACTCACCGCTGTATGTCTCTTTTGCCCTTTTATAGGCATCCTCTATCTCCTTATATGAAGCATCCTGCTTTATTTCTAATATTTCATAATAATTCTGATTTTTAAATTTCTTCATATTATAAATTCTTCTTCTAATTCCTTATTCATAATTATATTCTTTGTAATCCTTTCCAGACACTTTGCCGGTCTTGAATTAGGATATTCAAGCAAAAACGGCTTCCGCCGCCTGACTGCCTGCCAAATACTTTCATCATATTCAACATACCCAACATAGAGCATATTGAGCCCAAAATATTTAAGGCATGTGCTCTTTATAGAAAAACCTATATTAATATCACCCCTTGTCCTGACACTATTGATTATCAGCTTGGGCTTAAACTTCAGCACCTCTTCCTTAAACCTCTGGCCAATCGCTTTATCAATCACCTCAATATGGCTTATTAGCTCTATCGGCGTTTTAATCCCGAGTTCATTCTTCCTATCCATTACCTCAGCAATAATCTCTCTGATGCCATGATTGTTCACTATCCTCTTAAGCCGCCTGTAAAACACGCTCTTTATGAACCTGTATGCATTCTCAATGGATGTAGGCTCTGGTGTAACAACAATTATGCCGCTGTCAGCTATCAGAAAAAAATCCAGTGTATTGAAGGTTGTACCTGCGCCAAGGTCTAAAAGGATGTATTCGCTTTCCACATATGTCAACTGCTTTAGAAGCCGCATCTTCTGGGCATAATTTGTATTTGCCACCTCAAGATAGTCCTCTGCGCCGCTTATAAGACTCAGATGCGGAATGCCGGTGTTTACAGTTACATTCTTGATGCTTGGAACCTTTTTTCTAATAAAATCCGAAAGGGTTACATTTGGAAAAGATGTGCCCAAACAGGAATGTAGATTCGCGCCGCCTAAATCTGCATCAACTAATAATACCTCTTTTCCTGCCCTGGAAAGGCAGATACCAAGATTAGAGGTTATCAGGCTCTTTCCAGTTCCGCCCTTGCCGCCTCCAATGGCCCATATCTGGCCATTAAATAAGCCTCTTCCATTGCCATTATCGCCTGATTCAAAAGCCATTTCTTCTCCTTATAAAACTTAAATCTATCCTATAAACTGCCAGTTTTCAAGTTAATTATACCACAAAATTTTATTCTAGAATTATATGGCAACACATTATTTAATATGATAATATATTCGCAGTTTAGGAAACTATGATTAGATTTTTATTTTCATTATTAATAGTTGCAATTGCTTCGTCCCCTTCTTATCCTGCAATAACAGCAGATTTCGCACCTGACAGAAACAGCCCCGTCCCAAAGGGATGGGAATTAAAGGAGTGGAAAGGGAAAGGCGAAGTCATTATTGGGAATGAAGAGGGGATACCCTTTATACATTTAAAAAGCAATAAAAACAGCTTTGCGCTTCATAAAGAACTCAATTTTAATATCAAAGAATACCCTGTAATAACATGGAGATGGAAGGTTTCAAGACTTCCTGACGGCGCTGATGTAAGAAACAGGAAGGCAGACGACCAGGCAGCTCAGCTCTACATTGTCTTCCCCAGATTCCCGGCAATGATAAACAGCAGACTCATCGGATATATATGGGAGACATCCGCGCCAGCAGGCTCCATTATTACAAGCAGGAAAAACTCCAATACAAAATATATTGTCATCCAGAGCGGAAAAGAAAAGCTCGGCGAGTGGCTTGAGGAAAAGAGGAATGTTTATGCGGATTATAAAATGCTCTTTAATGAAGAACCGCCCTCTGTAGGAAAGATATCCATAATGATTGATTCTGATGATACAAAAAGCAGCGCTGAAAGCTTTTTCAGCGCTATCAGGTTTGAAAAGGAACCGGTTATGTTAGCAGAGGCGCCAAAGCCTTTTGAAAAAGGAGCGGGTGCTTCAATAGGCAGCGCTAACCCGGAGTCTAAAGTACTTACTGCATCTATAGAAGATAAGAAGGATAATCCTGCTTCTGCTGCAGCTTATAAAGGAGAAGAAATTAAAACAAAGAAAAGCAGATTTGCTGCAATTAAATCAAAGATTCTTCCTCAAACCACTCCTGATGCAAAAACCTCAGAGCATATAATTAAAGCTCGCAACAACAGGTTATATATCTCTATAGCTGTCCTTATTTTATTATCAACTGCAGTAGCTGCAGTAATAGCCCTTAAAATAGCTAAAGACCGTAAAAAAGATAAAAAGTAATAAAAATATTTTTTTATAGACAAAACAACATAGGATGTGTATTATAATATGGTTTTTTATAAGGCATTCCTGAATGAGTTTTCAGAATCTTGATGTTTGTAGTGGTAACAGAATCTATTAGATGGAGTTTAATGTGGCTTTTGAAAATCAAGATAGACATCCTGCAGGTATAATTACAAAACTAAAAAATAAGGTAAGAAGATTTGTAATATGTAATCTCAAAGAAGATTACTTAAAAGAACAGGAGGCAAAACGCAGAGGCGAGTGCCTTCAGTGCGGTAAATGCTGCAGCCTTGTTTACCGCTGTCCTTTCTTAAAGGGTTCAGGAGAAAATATCTGGTGCCAGATATATCACAATGGAAGGCCCAAACAGTGTATTGCATTTCCTATAGATGAAAAAGACTTGGCTGATGTAAACTTTGAGTGCGGCTACTACTTTGATAAATAACCCTGCTTAATATCCAGTCCAAACAATCCTGCGTTTCTTTGAAGTAAATCAAAATACTTAGGGCTCTGATTATAATACGCAATCGCCCTTTTAATCCTGTTAAAATCCTCTTTTTTATAACCGTAAAGTTTTAGATAAGACGCCACAGCAGTCACAGCATCTGCCATATCCCATGGATTTGCCCTGCCGTCTCCGTTTCCATCCTTGCCGTATACAAGCCATGTGCTCGGCATAAACTGAAACGGCCCCATCTCTCCATATCTTCCGCCAAACTGTTTTTTGCTGTCAAAGCCGTTTGCCTTGCATATTGCAATAAATGCCTGTCTCTCCCTCTTCTTCCATCCTTTCACCTCAGGTGAATCATCCTTTTTTATTTTATATACATCAAGTATCCTGTATTCGCCAAGATTCCTACCCATTGATGACTCCTGAAACCAGAGGGACTCAATCAGGGCTGCATCAACATTATAGGTATTGTCTGCTAATTCAAAAAGCCTGTAAGGATTAAGCTCAGAAGCCTCTGCCTTCAGCGCTTCAGTTTTTTTATCATCCTCAATTAAACTTTCGCTCTGCCTTCCAGAGACCTCTGAAACAGCGCCGTAATCAATATACAAAAAAGAGAGTATCACCAGAAAAAGGAATCCGCCTGTAATCGCTACTCTATTCAGAGACATCCGTTTCTGCGGCATTATAATATCACCATTTAACTGCTGATGACTTGAGACTGATGAGACTATTTGAACAGCCCTTTTTGCATAATGTCTGATATATGGCTTTTCACCAGCATTATTCGCAATAGCTCCGAGTATCGTTTTTGCCTCTTTATCACCAATCTTATTCAAGGCATCAATTGCCCGCATCCTGTTGCCAATATGCTTTCCTTCTAATGCCTCAAGACACTCTTTAATAGTCATTATAAACCTCGCTGACTTAACCACCCCTTTATCTTTATATCTTTTGTTGCAAATTCTATTCCTTAAAATCAAT
>JAHFEP010000239.1 GCA_023248415.1 Nitrospirota bacterium | reverse complement strand
CTGCCTCTACAACCGCCTCGTCAGCGCCTGTTCTTATAAGCTCTGCCGATGCCCTGCCGCCGAGCACAAGTTCAAGTGCATCAACAATGATTGACTTTCCAGCGCCTGTCTCGCCTGTCAGAACATTCAGGCCATTTGAAAAATCAATACTTAGCTTATCAATGATGGCAAGGTTCTGTATCCTCAATTCCTGAAGCATAAATGGAATCCCTCTGTTATTGCGAGGACAGTAAGCAATGAGGCTAATATATAATCTCCCCTAACCCCTCTTTAAAAAAGAGGGGGATTTAATCTTATCCCCCTTTGCTAAATGGGGACAGAAAAATTATACCCCCCCCCTTCTAAAGGGGGGCAAGGGGGGATTAAAGATTGCTTCGCTTTGCTCGCCATAATAAAAATAGGTTCTTGCTACTTCTTTGCTATCGCTTCTATATATCTCTCTGCTGCAAAGGCTGCTGTTGCACCGTCTCCTACTGCAGTTGAGACCTGCTTCAAAAGCTTTGCCCTTATATCCCCAGCAGCAAATATGCCGGGAACAGATGCAGCCATATTGTCATCTGTAATTATGTAGCCTTTCTCATTTAGTTTGATATTATTCGGCAGAAATTCTGTATTTGGCCTTGTGCCTACATATATAAAAATACCGTCAACATTCAGCAGGTTTTTTTCCTGTGTCTTTACATTTTTTAGCAGAATGCCTTTTATAAAATCATCTCCCTCTATCTTTTCAACAACAGAGTCCCAGACCACCTTTATCTTTGGATTTGCAAAGAGCCTCTCCTGTAAAACCTTTGTTGCCCGAAGCTCATTTCTCCTGTGAATAACATACACCTCGCTTCCAAACTTTGTCAGAAAGAGCGCCTCTTCAATAGCAGAATCTCCGCCGCCGACAACCGCTATCTTTAAGTTTTTAAAGAACGCACCATCGCAGGTTGCACAGTACGACACACCCCTGCCCCTGTATTTATCCTCGCCTTCCACTTCAAGTTTTGCAGGCTCTGCGCCAGAGGCAACAATGATAGCCTTGCAAGTATACTCATTGCCGTCCTCAAGCCTCACACTCTTTGAATCGCCATTATCTTCTGCTGAAACCACCCTGCCTGATATAATCTCCAAGCCGAATCTCTTTGCCTGTGCCTCCATATGCCTGACAAGCTCAGGCCCTGAAATGCCTTCTTCAAAACCCGGATAATTCTCCACCTTATCTGTTGTAACTATCTGTCCGCCTATGAGCGCCCTTTCAATCAGAAGTGTATTAAGCCTTGACCTTGAGGCATAAAGCCCTGCAGTAAGCCCTGCAGGGCCTCCTCCGATTATAATAATATCATATCCTTTTTTGCTGAGGTCTTTGATATGAGTTTTTCCTTTCAATTAAGATAAAACATTGAGATTCCCTGATAAAGATTTCAGGGAATATTTGAAAAAAAAATTACAGGAGGGAGTCTATCTTTGCCTTGAGCTGACTCTTTGAAGCTGCCCCTACAATCTGGTCTGCAATCTTGCCGCCTTTAAAAAACATCAGGGTAGGTATGCCCATTATCCTGTATTTGCCAGCTATCTCCGGGTTCTCATCTGTATTTAATTTCATTACCTTGACCTTCCCGCTGTATTCAGTTGCAAGCTCCTCAACAACAGGCGCAACCATCTGGCACGGTCCGCACCATGCTGCCCAGAAGTCCACCACAACCAGCTTATCTGCCTGTAAAACCTCCTTGTCCCAACTGCTTGCCTCTACTTTTAATGCATTGCCCATTATAACTCCTCCTTAAAAAATATTATTATTCCAAACAAATTAAGTCTACAATAATTCAGCGCCCCTTGTCAAACAAAATTCAAGCCAACCGGCTCTTTAATACCTCAAAAATAATTATCCCTGCTGCTACGGAGGCATTGAGGGAGTTTACCTTGCCCTTCTGCGGGATTGAAACAACAAAATCGCAGTTTTTAATTACAAGCGGTTTGACGCCTTCGCCTTCGCTGCCGATTACAATTGCAAGGGGCATCTTATAATCCATCTCGTAATATCTCTTTTCACCCTTCATATCAACGCCGACTATCCATATACCTTTCTCTTTTAGCCCTGCAATAGTATTATTAATATTTGTAACCTTTGCAACTGCAACATATTCCACCGCTCCTGCTGATGACTTTGCAACAGCATCTGTAACACCAACTGCCCTCCGCTCTGGAATGATTATGCCGTGAACGCCTGCTGCCTCAGCGCTTCTTATTATTCCGCCTAAGTTCTGGGGATTGTCAATGCCGTCTAAGATAATAATAAAGGGCTGCTCTTTTTTTTCCTCTGCTATATTTAAAATTTCATCAACTGTTGTGTATTCTTTTGCAGATGCAACTCCAACAACTCCCTGATGAGCAGCCGTACCAGACAGTTTGTCAATGACCTCCCTCTGCTCAAACCTAATATGAATATCCCTCTCCCTTGCAAGCTTTATCAGCTCATCTATTTTTGGGCCGCCCCTTCCCTTTGCAATATAAATCCTGTCAAAATTTCGCTCGCCTTTTTTAACTGCTTCTAAGACAGGATTTAAACCCGTTAAAAACTCCCCGCGCTGAATTTTATTTTCTTTTAATGTTTTCATAAAATTATTATTTTTTTATCTTTTGACCTTCCAGATAGTCTCACCTGCCCTATCCTCAAGTATAATACCCTTCTCCTCTAATTCCCTTCTTATCTCATCAGCCCTTGACCAGTTTTTGTTCTTCCTTGCATTGTTCCTTTCATCAATCAGATTTCTAATCTCATCTTCGGATATCTTTAGATACCTTTTTTTTTCGTTAAAATATCCCTCAGGGCTTTTATGGAACACACCGAAGACAGCGCCCATCTCACCAAATACTGCTTTTATAACAGACAGAGCTGTTTTGAATTCATCACTAACACCTGATTTCTTTGCCCCATCCATCATGCGATTGGCATTGTTAACTTCATTAAATACATGACCGATTGCAAGGGCTGTATTAAAATCATCGTCCATTGCATCAATCAGCGGCTTTAATCTTTCCTCTTTCTTCTTTTTATCTGCCTTCTTGTTTATAACATCAGGCCATTCCTTTTCCATTCGTTCCTTTGTTGCATAAAATCTATCCAGCGATGCCTCTGCATCAGAGAGAACATCAGGCGAATAATCTATTGGCGACCTGTAGTGGCTTGATAAAAGAAAGAGCCTTATTGCCTCTGCTGAATAATTTTTTAAGGCATCCTTAATGGTCAGGATATTGCCAAGAGACTTGCTCATCTTCTCCTGATTTATATTCACAAAGCCATTGTGGAGCCAGTATCTTACAAAAGGCTTACCAGACGCTGCCTCGCTCTGGGCCATCTCATTCTCGTGATGGGGAAATATCAGGTCCTTGCCGCCGCCGTGAATATCAAGCGTATCGCCAAGAAGCTTCTTGTTCATGGCTGAGCACTCAATGTGCCAGCCAGGACGGCCATTTCCCCACGGACTCTCCCACCACGGCTCATTTTCCTTTGACGCCTTCCAGAGCGCAAAATCAAGAGGGTCTTTTTTTCTCTCATCAACCTCCACCCTTGCGCCTGCCTCAAGCTCCTCTATATTTTTCTTAGAGAGGGTGCCGTATTTATTAAACCTTCTTACAGAATAATACACATCCCCATCTATAACATAGGCATAGCCCTTATCTATGAGCGTCTGGACAAATCTAATGATTTCATCCATTGTCTCTGTAACCTTTGGCCTGAAATCAGGAAGGCTTACGCCAAGCGCATCCATGTCCTCATCAAATGCCTTTATATATCTCTCTGCAATCTCTTTAGGACTTACCCCTTCTTCATTTGCCTTCTTGATTATCTTGTCATCAACATCAGTATAATTTCTTACATATATTACTTTATAGCCCCTGTACTTGAGGTATCTATAAATAACATCAAAGGCAACAGCGCTCCTTGCATGGCCTATGTGGCTCAAATCATAAACAGTCGGCCCGCACACATACATCCTTACCTCGTTATTTTTTTGAGGAATGAAATCCTCTTTCACGCCTTTTAATGTGTTATATACCCTTATCAATGATACCCTTTAAAAGCCTGATTTAAAATTGCGCTTGTAGGGGCGAGGCGCTGCCTCTCCCTCTTGGACTTTTTACGAAGCCGTTTATTATTTTGA
>JAHFEP010000085.1 GCA_023248415.1 Nitrospirota bacterium | reverse complement strand
ACCTTTATTGTATATCCCTTGCCGTCAGGCGTTTCAAGCATTGCATTGTAGCCGGTTCTATCCCATATTATCCCTATTAGTTTTAGTTCAGAGATTTCACGCCTCTGCAGCGGCGGCAGAGTCTCTTTGCCTCTCAGGCTCTCTCCCAGGATTGCTGACCTGAAGGGGTCCCTTTTTCCTGTTGGGTCGTAAACATATTCTTTTTTTTCTTCTACCTTTTCTCCAGCCTTATCCTTTTGACCCTCCTTCACAGCATCTTTCTTAGCAGCTTCCTTTTCAGGTTTTGCAGGCTGCGATGCAGCCTGTTCTTTAGAGACAGTTTTTTGTTGTTCAGATGCTGGTTTAGCAGCAGGAACTACAGGCGACTCTGCTGTCTTTGCTGGAGAAGATTGAGGGGGCGGCTGCACCACCTTTTTCTTATCCTCGCCCTTACACCCAATTAAGGAAATAATCAGAATGCTGCCTGTTATAAGCAAAAATATGCTATTTCTTTTTGGGCTCTGTTTTTGGTTTTTTCTGTTCAACATCTTTTTTAGCACCTTCAACTGCTGAGAAGGCAGTTGCTGTAAAGGTTGTCTGAACATGTATCTTGTTCCTGACAACCTTAGGACTGCCCAGATTTAATCCTGTTATATTCACTATTCTTGATAACTTCCCAATCCTATAGAAAAATACACCGAGATTATGATAAGAGCCGTCAACTTCTATACTAACAGGCATCTCCATGTATAGCCCTGAGGGATTCTGCTTCTTGCTTCCAGGCTTCCATGATTTAAAATCAAGCCCTGTCTGCACCCCTAATTCTGATATCTGCTTTAATAAGGCAGTTGCATCAGTCTCTGTAGGAAGCTGCTCCTGTAATTCAAGAAGCCTCCTTTGCAATATCTCATTTTCCGCCTTTAATTCATCTATCCTTCTTAATTTTGTCTTATTTACCTGAATCTCATTATTTATTTTTGCAATTTCATTCTGAAGCGCAGTGCCCCTGTTATTCTTGGGGATATATGCAAAATAGAAGAAACCTCCGATAATAATAAGAATGAGCATTAAAAATATTATCATCTTCTGGTATGCTGGTATATTTTTTAATACATCAAAATTCATTCTGCACCCATTACAGCCTTAAAATCGCACTGCATTTTAAAGGTATAAATCGGGATATTTGCCTCTACAGCGCCCTTTGATTCTGTTAATTCAACATTAGAAAATCCCTTTGTATTTTTCAGGTTATTAATAAAACTTGCCAGGTCTGTATTTGAAATGGCATTACCCTCTATACTAAGCTTCCCGCCTGACTCGGTTATCTTAGTAAGCCATACCCTTTCAGGAATATTCTTGCTGATCTCGTCCAGCATAATAACAGGTCCTGTCTGATTCTTCTTCAATTGCTCAATAACAGATATCTTTTCCTCAAAATTCTTTTTATCCTTCTCATAATTTTCAACTACCTTCACCTGTTCTTTCAAGGAAGCCAATTCCTTATTTGCCAGCACCTTCTCATTTTCAAGGCGGCTTACCTTGCTATTCAGCCACATCCAGCCATATCCCACACCTGCTACAGTAATTACAATAAGAGCTATTGCAGCAATAAGCTGTGATTGAAGTTCAACCTTTTTCTTGCTCTTTTTTACACCCTTCTTTATTGTTGAAAGGTTTATCTTAATCATCTGTCGCCCACTTTTCTTATTCCAAGACCGACTGCTACTGCAGCAATCGGGGCTATATGCTGAATGTATTCAGGGTCAAAGTCCTTAGGATTAATTTTAATATTCTTAAAAGGGTTTGCCAATTCAACCCCTATACCGAGTTTGTCAGTAAGGAATGGCGCAATACCATTGAGCATTGCGCTTCCGCCGCTTATGAAGATTTTATCTATATTCTCATGCGCTGAAGTGGTTCTGAAAAAGTCAAAGGAGCGTGTGATCTCTGATGCTAATTCAGCAGAAACAGTGTTTATTACACGTTGAGCCTCGTCTGCCTGAACACCCTCTACTGTCTCACCCTTTTTTGCCTTTTCCGCCTCTTCATAACTTAAACCAAGCTCTTTTTGTATTGTCTCAGTATATCTGTTGCCGCCGATTGAAATATCTCTTGCAAAGGCAAAGGTACCGTCTTTTAAGATATTAATATTCATTATGCCGGCGCCTATATTTATCAATGCAGTTATCTCGCCGGGCGCTGCTTCATAATTTATGCCGTACATGTTTTCTATTGCAAAGGCATCTATATCTACAACCAGAGGGTCCAAACCAGCCTCTGTTACTAATGCTGTATAGTCGTTAAGCTTATCCTTTTTAACGGCAACCAATACCACATTTATTTGCGGCTGCCCCTCTGCCCCCTGGGCAGAACCCAATATCTGATAATCAACATTAACATCATTAATATCAAATGGTATATACTGTTCAGCCTCCCACTTTATTGATTCTGCGAGCTCATCCTCACTCATCGCAGGCAGGGTAATCTTTTTAACAATAACAGCATTTCCTGATACTGAAATTGCTGCTGTTTTGGTCTTTATTTTTTGTTCTGAAAGAAGGGCCTTTATTGCATCAACCACCATGCCGGCATCCATGATCGTTCCGTCAACTATCAACTCTGTTGCGAGTGGTTGTATGCCAAATCTTTCTAACTGATAACCCTTGCCACTCTCTTTTAACTTAACAAGTTTTACAGAACTTGAGCCAATATCAAGTCCAATAATATCCTTTGGTTTTCCAAAAAACATCTATCTCACCATAATTGTTTAAGGTTTATCCAATTAGATATTAAATACCTAATCGGATTTACTTACCAGACTTCTTTTTTATTATATCTTGTATCTCCTTTATATTCTTTTCACTATAAACCCGCCAGTTGCGCCAATCCCTTCCAACATTTGAAATCAGCCCCTCCTCCTCCCATCTAAAGAGGGTTGCCCTTGAAATATCAAAAATATCACAAATCTCATTTGTCTTGTATTTCTTTTTACTCGGCATAGTGTACTCTCTTATTTCAATATATGGTTTATAATTCGGCTTCTTACTAATGAATTAATTTATATAGTAAGTATACTTAAATTATTTTCTTTGTCAAGGCTAATTATCTATTTTTTTCTTTTTTTTACAGTAAGTTAGCTAATACACTATATATTGAATATGGATTTTATATAGATACTATATAATGCGATATTCTATTTGCTGTTTGCAGACCTTTTTCTTAAAACAACGAGCCTGTTTGCAGCAGTCCTGATTGTTTCAGGAATATTCTTGTTCTTGGCGAGGTCGTTTAAATCTTTTTCCTTTAGGTGATTCAGATGTGACAGTGATATTCCAACAGGGGTTTTGGAATTATTTACAAGGGATTTTACTATAGAATAATTTTTCAGCCAATCCTTTTTTGATGCAATCTCACGAAGGACATCTTCAGATACATTTTTTGACTGTGCAATCATCTCTATCTCCTGCTCTGTCATCTTAGGGCTCTCCAGCACAGTTAAGGCAACCTTTTTATTTGCATCCTTTATCAGTATATTTCTTGCCTCTTTATTACCCTTTAGCGCCAATTGTACCTTTTCAGAAACGCTCATCCTCTGAATCTGCTGAAAGATATTCAGATATTTCGCGCTTGTTTCATCAAATGACTCTGTTTCAGCTTCTGTTTCTAAAGCAGCCAGCTCTTTTTGTGCTGAGTAAGGTGTTAACCCCTTTTCCTTAATGGATATAACAAGCTGGTGGATTTCTTTATTAGAATTTGCAAGCAAGAATTTTATGGTCTGAGGAGGCAGATTTGAGTTTCTTAAAATTACTTCAATCACCTTGCTGCTGTTATAATATGCCTTGGCAATCCCATCCAATACCATCGGAGCAGTGGATTTATCCTCAACAATCATCCTTATCACTTCAAAGGATACTGAAGAATAATCTAATGAAAGAAGCGGCGGCGTCTTTCTAATTACATTTTTCCATAACAAAATAGAATCCAGCATCTTAAGACCTCTATTTTAAGATGATTGATTCAAAGCCTTTGCCCAAATAAAGCTCAATATCAACCTCAATGCTATTATCAGCAGGGATGTGCCTGACTTCTGTAACCTTTCCTCTTTTTACAAAATCCTCTACCTGTCCCTTTACAGCTTCCTTATCCTTTATATACTCACCGATTGTCTTTGTATCTGTAATCATTATATTTAAAAGCTCCCCCTTCAGATTTTTAAAGGCATCCGACTTGGCCCTTTGCAAAGACATCAATCTGTCAGCAGCATTGTCATTTTGCAATTTAGCAATACCAGTAACCTTCAAGGTTGCCTCTGACCAATTTGGCCTTAATACATCAGTAGTCTGAATATTTTTCTGGCAGCCTGAAAACAACAACAAGATAATAAAAGTGAACAATCCTTTTGTTAAAATTTTCATTTTACTGTCCCCATCTCCTATACAGGTTATTTTCTATATTTAAACAGTCAAGTATCCTTCCAATAATAAAATCAACCGTATCATCTATGGTCTTCGGGTGATTATAAAAGGCTGTATTCGGCGGAACAATACGCGCGCCCATCTTTGATAATTTAAGCATATTTTCAAGATGTATGCTGCTTAAAGGCGTCTCTCTCGGCACAACTACAAGCATCCGACTCTCCTTTAATGTAACATCTGCTGCACGTTCAATCAGATTTGAAGAAAAACCATTGGCAACAGCAGACAGCGCCTTCATAGAGCATGGGATAATTATCATGGCATCTGCCTTTACAGAGCCGCTTGCAATGGGTGAATAGAAGTTGTCCTCTGCAAAATATTGGACTGCATTTTCAGGTGTCTTAAAATATTCCTTTATCTTCTTGTTAACCTCTAACTCATTGCCATGCCAATCAATGCCAATCTCATCCGCAATTATGGAAAGCCCCTCCTTTGATATTGAAAGGTATATCTTATGCCCTTTGCCTGACAGATAAGAAATCAGTTTTATCCCATATACCGCGCCTGAGGCGCCTGTTATGCCTATTATATATGCAGCCAATCTTCCTTAACCTTTATAAATCAATATCTCTATGCCTTATATTAATATTATATCCTTCCTTCTCTAAATAGCCCTTTAAGATTTCACTTACTGCAACTGACCTATGCCTTCCGCCTGTGCAGCCGATCCCTATTGTCAGATAAGACTTCCCCTCTTTTTCATACATTGGAATTAGAAATCTTAAGAACTCATAGAGCTTTTCTAAAAAGGCCTTTGTCTCGTGAAATTTCAGAACATAATCAATTACCCGCTTATCGCTGCCTTTAAGCAGCTTCAATCCCTTTACAAAATTTGGATTCTGTATGAATCTTACATCAAGCATAAGGTCAGCATCATAGGGTATGCCGTATTTATAACCAAAGGATATAAACGATATTGTTAGTCTTCTGCCCTCTGATTCAAGATAATGTTTGTTTAAAACCTCCTTAAGCTGATGCACATTGTAATTTGTAGTATCAATAATCTTATCAGCCCTCTTTCTGAGTTCTGACAGCATCTCCCGCTCTAATCTTATGCCATCAATAACAGACCCGCTTTTCGCAAGAGGATGAGGCCTCCTCGTCTCACTGAACCTCCTGACAAGCGCCTCGTCTGAAGCCTCTAAAAAAAGGATTTCTATATTATAATTTTCCTTCTTAAGTTCATCCAGCACCTCCAGAAAATTCTTAAAGAAGCCCCTTTCCCTTACGTCAATCCCAATGGCAACCCTGCTAATCTCATTACCTGATTGCGTGCAAAGTTCAGTAAATTTTGGAAGAAGCGCGGTTGGAAGATTATCAACACAAAAGAAACCAAGATCTTCAAAGCACTTTATTGCATTGCTCTTGCCAGAGCCTGAAAGACCTGTTATAAATACAACCCTTAAATTTTTCATTTGCTATGCAATTGGTTCTATAAGGCCGATGTTGCCGTCCCTTCTCCTGTAGATAACATTTACATTATTATCAGCCGCATTTGTAAAGACGAAAAAATCTTTATGGAGAAGCTCCATTTGCATTACTGCCTCGTCTGGAAGCATGGGTTTTATCTCAAATCTTTTCGTCTTTATTATCTTTGGCATATTCTTATCTTCAGCCTCTCCTGCCGTTGTTTTAGAAGTAATTTTTATGCTCTCGCTGTCTTTGTGCCTGTTTAATAGTTTTTCCTTATACCGCTTTACCTGCCTTTCTATCTTATCCATAACCTTATCAATAGCAGAGTACATCTCTCCTGTCTCATCTTCTGCCTGTATCAGAAGGCCGTTTACCTTGATTAATATCTCTGCATTATGGCGATATTTCTGTACTGAGAGTGAAACTACAGCCTCAGTGGTATCCGGAAGATATCTTTCGATCTTTTTTACCTTTGACTCTGCATAATTTCTCAATGCGTCTGTAACATCTATATGCCTTCCATTCACTATTACCTGCATAAAAACCTCCGTTTTATTTATCCGATGCGTTTTCTCATTGTGGTTGCGGATATATTCATCCCTTTTCTGTACTTTGCAACTGTCCTTCTTGATATATTAATATTTTTCGCCTTAAGCCTTTCTGTAATCTGCTGGTCATTTAAAGGCTTCTTGCCATCCTCGTCACTAACAATCTCTTTAATTATCTGCTGAACAGACAGTGATGACATTACATTACCATCACCCTTTGATATGCCTGTGCTGAAGAAATATTTCAATTCAAAGATGCCCTGCGGCGCAAACATATATTTGTTTGTCGTTGCCCTGCTTATCGTGGATTCATGCATAGAGATATCTGCTGCAACATCACGGAGGACAAGAGGCTTTAGATGCTCTATTCCCTTATCAAAAAACTCCCTCTGGAATTTTACAATGCTTTCTGCAACCCTATAGATTGTCCTGTTTCTCTGCTCTATGCTCTTCATAAACCATATTGCTGACTTAAACTTTTTTTCCATATAATCAAGCGTAGGCTCAGGAACATCCCTTTTTGCCCTTAAAAGCCTGCGGTAGAATGGGCTTATTCTGAGTTTTGGAAGGCCGTCTTCATTCAAGTAAATCAGATAGCCTCCATCTGATTTAACTACAAAGACATCAGGGGTTATGTAATGCGGTTCTGAAACAGAATATGCCCTTCCAGGTTTCGGCTCCAGCCCCTCTATGACCTTAACTGCCTTAATGATTTCATCAAGCGGAACATTAATCTTTTTTGCTATCTTCTGATAATTTCTCTTTTCTATATCCTCTAAATGGTTAAGTATAATATCCTCTACCAGTGTCTCTTTTAATTCTAACTGTTCTGCCTGAATCAGCAGGCATTCCTTCAAGTCTCTCGCACATACGCCTATTGGGTCAAAACCCTGTATTAATTTTATTAACCTCTCTATATCCTCATTAGAAACATTTAAAAGCCTGCTTAGCTCATCAGATGTTGCCCGCAGATAGCCGTCTTCATCAATGTTGCCGATAATCATTGTGCCTATCTCTTCATCTCTTTTGTCTGATGTGGAAAGCCTCAATTGCCAAAAAAGATGCTCTGTTAAATCAACAGGCCTGGACAATGTCTGGTCATAAGAGGGCATTTCTTCTTGTGAAGATGGAAAATATCCGGCATCCCTCCCCTCATTTCTATTATCACCATAATAGTCCTCCCAGATAAAATTAAATTCATCAGTTCCTTCTATCGAGCCGTCTTTTTCAACATCAGAGTTCTCCTGTGTATATTCTTCCTTCTTTTCCTTCTCCGCATTCTCAGAGAGTGTCATCTCGTCTTCAGCAATAATTTCATCCTCTAATAGAGGGTTTTCAAGCAGCTCCATGCTTAATGCCTGCGACAGTTCAAGCCTCGACAGTTGAAGCAGTTTTATCGCCTGCTGGAGCTGCGGCGTCATTATAAGTTTTTGGCTTAGTCTTAAGTCTAATCTGCTTTCCATCCCAACCCCTATCTCTGAATCCGGCTATTTTACAGCCTTTTTTCTTCCTCTTTGACGTGGGCTTCCCCCATCAACCTGAACTTATCACCTAAGTATATTGCCCTCGCCTTAGAACTATGAGCAATCTCTTTTGACGTTCCAGATACAAGTATCTTGCCTTCATTAATAATATATGCCCTGTCTGTTATTGCAAGTGTCTCCTGAACACTGTGGTCAGTTATCAGGATGCCTATATTCTTCTTCTTTAATTTGGCGATAATGTTTTGTATCTCTGTAACTGCGATTGGATCTATCCCTGCAAATGGTTCATCCAGAAGCATAAATGAAGGAGATGTTACAAGCGCCCTTGTTATCTCAACCCTTCTCCTCTCGCCGCCTGAGAGCGTATATGCCTTATTATCTGCTAAATGCGATATATTCAGTTCAGAGAGGAGCGAATCAAGTCTTTCTTCACGCTCTTTATCCTCCAAATCCATTGTCTCAAGGATTGACATAATATTTTCTCTTACTGTAAGCTTTCTAAAGACAGACGGCTCTTGGGGCAAATAGCTTATTCCCATCCTCGCCCTCAAATACATTGGAAGCTCTGTAATATTTTTATCATTAAGATAAACAGAACCCTTATCTGGCCTTATCAGCCCGACAGCCATATAAAAGGTTGTTGTTTTGCCAGCGCCGTTTGGGCCAAGCAATCCCACAACCTCTCCCCTGTCTACTATAAGGCTGAGGCTGTTTACAACCTTCCTCCCCTTATACGATTTTACAAGACCCTTTGCTTCTAACATTACAGTTACTTAAAAATTGAAAGTCCCTTTTTATTATCCTTCCTTTGCGGGCTTACGATTACCTTGCTCCCCTCAACAATGCTCCTATCCTCTTTTATATAAATTGTCATCTTTGTCCCTGTTACAATGTCATTCTTCTCCCATGCCTTTGGCTCGCCTGTCAGCACAACCTTTTCTTCATCCTTGTAATAAACTGCCTCATCAGCAGTAGCAGTCTTTTCTCCCCTTACTATCTTCACATTTCCCATTGCCTTAATAGTAGAGATATCCCTTTTGTCTTCCTTGCTGCTGTCATCTGCAATACCTGCTAACCCTGCGTCTTTAACCTTAACAAATAATATCTCCATCTTATCTGCATATAATGTCATATCATCTTTCTTTACAATAACATCTTTTTCAAATATCAGTTTATTCTGCTCATTTATCGCAGTCATCCTTTGCGATGTAATTACAATCGGTTTATCTTCATCGTCTTTATGAGTCAGATCCTTTCCATTAGCGGAATTATATAATAAGACTATTAAGATAAAGAAGATACTACTTTTTAATAACAGCCTCAACATCTGACAGCACCTCTAATTCCTGTGATATGGCATTAATCCTTAGACCTTTTCCTTTAAGCTTTATCTCTTTGCCTTCAATTAAAACTGCATCATCAGTTGCAACAACCCTCTTTTTATTGTCCCATGAAAGGGAATCTGTTGTCATGGTATAGCCGTTGCTTGAAATAATTTTAATATCATTATTTCTTTTTCTGATGTATATGTCATGTGATTCAGTATTAAAGAGCCCCTCGTCACCTTTTAGTTCCAATCTAACGCCCTGTGATGTGGTAAAAACAGCCACTACATCTTCCAATACAGCCTTATTCTCCTTTTTGAAGAGCTTTGCCCTGACAGCCTTTACCTCCCAGTCGCTCTTGCCCTGTCCAGCTTGAGTAAAGTGGAAATTATCCATGGTCATATCAGCGTCTTTATCTGGAAAGGACTCTTTTTTAAAAGTATCAGAGCTGTTTACCTTCTTCTTAAGGTTTACATAGGTAATCGTAACTGCTATTAAGATTGTGCCTGCTAAAAACAGTATCAGCCCTATTCTTAACTTCCTGTTTAAAATCATCTATTTCTTTGTATAGGTATCCAAATATGAATTAAATTCTCTGATAAAACAATTAGTTCCATCAGCTTTACAAGCTATTATTTTTGTCTTAAATATACCACATCAGCGAGGTTAAGTAAAGGTAAAAAGGCGGAATATTTCCGTGCATTTCAGGGAGGTGATATCTCAACACCTTCTCTTTTTAACATTGCAGCACAGACACCCATTCCACTAACAATCCCGCCGTTTCTGTATACCATTGTAACACCGCAGGAAGGGCTCTTCTCTTTTAACACAGCCTCCTTAGCACCCAACATTCTGACTAATTTTAAAACCTCCTCTGAGCCTTTTATCATCTTGGCAGTAATATCATCGCCATATATAGTTATTATCCTTGCCTTCTCTTCAAGTACATCATTTCCATCGCCGTTTTTAATTTCAGCAGATGGCCTTGGCGTTGGAAGCCCGCCCATCTGTTCAGGACAGACAGGAAAAGCCTTCTTGTTTATCACCATCTCAGCAATCAATTTGTCATAGGCATTGGTGCAGTCATATCTGCAATTAAAGCCTGCCAGGCAGGCGCTGACAATAATCATATATGTTTTACTTCAGTGCTGGTACAGCATCTCCTTTCACATTTTTAGATAGAAGCATGTGGGTCTCAGCATCAAAATCGCCTGTAGGGTTTAGTCCTGACCTTGTCTGAAATTCTTTGACAGATTCTCCAGTCATTGAACCATAATAACCGTCTATCTTTCCATTATAAACATTTCGGCTTCTTAATATTTCCTGCAGGCTCATCACCTCTGAATTAGGCCTCTGGCCTGATATAGGCATATTTATTCCATCAAGCCTTTTCCATAAAATTATTCCATCCTTTTTCCAGATTTCCTCAAGCTCCTTCAAACTATAAATTACTTTGCCCTTTAGCGGATCAAGGATTATTGCGTCTTTATCAACTATTCGGCTTAAAACAACATAATACTCCTCTCCATCACTCCGAATATTAACAATCAGCGGATAATTTAATGTCTTAATCTGATTAAAATCCTTTACATTAAACATCTCAAAACCAATGTTTTTAACAATATCCTTGAATTCACCCTCTCTGTTCAGAAATTCAATCCTCCAAATCCTGAGCAACGTTAATAAAGACGCCTTCTTAGAACCTTCTGCCTTTTTAATCCTTAAGACACCGTCTTTATCATAATCTAATGCCCCTTTAGTTATATCTTCATTTATCCTCTGTTGTGCAATAGAACTATTTCCCTTAATCAGGGCGCCAATAAAGCCCTTTTTATAACCGATAATAAGAAGAACCAGCAGAAGGGCTGTTGAAAAGGCTGCTGCATATATAGGCCTTTTAATAATATTTTTATCTGGAAATTTATTGCTACTAAATATCGCTGTCTTTTTCTCTGATGAAAAATTATTACCCCTCAGATCCTTGATTGCAGTATCTGCAATCTGATGCGAGACAGTCTTTGTATCTGCAACAAAGGCAGCAAGAAGCGCCTTATCGCAAAGAAGATTGATAAGTCTTGGCGTCCCATTACTGTATTCGTAAATCTTATCCAGCGCCTGCTGAGTGAAAAATACCTTATCATCGCCGCCTGCGATTCTTAATCTGTGCAGGATATACACCTTTGTATCTTTTTGGTCAAATGGCTCAAGATGATAGCGAAGGGC
>JAHFEP010000238.1 GCA_023248415.1 Nitrospirota bacterium | reverse complement strand
TACGGGCTGTTGCCCAAATAACGATGGAATGCAGGAGCGAATAAAGTTATAATGCTGCATGAATTCTAATTTTGGAGGGCAATAGATATGATGGGGATGCAGCAAGAGCCGCAAAGCAATTTATTCTATGTTGGGATCAACATTGACAAGCGAGTTAGGGAAAATCATTTTTTAAGAAGAGTCAAGCAACTCATAGACTTTGATTTTTCTTATGAGGAAGTTAAAGACCTTTATGGTGATAACGGCAACGTTTCAGTGCCTCCGCCAGTGATATTAAAACTGATGCTGCTGCTCGTTCTTTATAATGTCCGCTCAGAAAGGGAGCTGATAGATACTGTACCAGAGCGTATTGACTGGCTCTGGTTTCTTGGATATGACCTTGATAGTGAGATACCGAATCATAGTGTTTTATCCAAAGCTCGGAATAAATGGGGTGTGGAGATTTTCCAGAGTTTTTTTGAGCGTATTGTTCTTCAATGCATGGAAGCCGGGCTCATAGACGGCCGCAAGATATTTATTGATTCCAGTTTAGTGGATGCCAATGCATCAAACAATTCAGTTCTTGACACAAAGAGCCTGAGACATCAATTGCATAAAAACTATAAGAAGCTGGAGGCCCGCCTTGAAGATAGCAGCGAAAGCGTGGATTCTTCAAGGAGATACGAAAAAAAGAACAGCCGATATATATCCAGCACTGACCCCGATGCAGCGATAGTTAACCGTGGGAAACCCAAGCTTTCTTACCAAGTGCATCGGGCTGTTGACAGGCAAAGCGAAATTATTACGGCGGCTGAAGCGACGCCAGGTGATGTAAACGAAGCCCATATGATGCTATCTTTGATTGAGAAGCACCAGACAACAACAGGGGTCAAGGCCGAGACCGTTGTTGCAGACAGCAAATACGGAACCATAGAAAACTTTTTAACCTGTTACGACAGAGGCATACAGGCTCATATTCCTGATTTACGGGAAGCAGCAGTTAAGCGGACAGCACAGCGAGAGATATTTCTTGAGGACCGGTTTTGGTATGACTCAGACACAGACACGTACCGATGCCCGGCTGGCAACCTGCTGAAAGCAAAATCGCTGCACATGGACAGACAGAGCAGGGATTATGCAGCGCCCAAGAAGGTTTGTGCTGTTTGCCAGTTGAAAGAACAATGCACTAAAAACAAGTCTGGCCGAACGATTAAGCGCCACCTTCGGCAAGACGAACTCGATAGGATGCGTGAAGCAAGCCGATCCTCCAAGTCCAAGGTGGATATAAAAATCAGGCAGCATCTAATGGAACGTTCCTTTGCCAGGGGTACACGATACGGCTTTGATCGGGCGCGATGGCGAGGACTCTGGCGGATGCGGATTCAAGAGTGTCTAACCTGTGCAATCCAGAACATCCATGTTTTGATAAAACATCTTACTACGCCGAAGAAAAGTATTGAGGCAAGAGTCTTAGCAGTGAAGACGGTCTTTATGGAGGTATCATCACCTCTTATTGTGGAAATAAGTGGCGCATTCTGTGGTCAGCGCTGCCATTAGGGATTATATCTTCAAAGAACTTGAGGTATGCAAGTCAAAGGAAATCGGCTTTTTAAAATGGGTTTGGGCAACAGCCCGTGTAGACCCGACCCCTTCCTTTGTAGATTTCAGATTCTGGATTCTTGATTGTTCCTTTTCTTATATTGTGCGGCCTTTTCAAAAAACAATTGCGCTTGTATAAGGTCTTCGCTCACTTTGTATTTCGGCTCTTTGATTTTCAACCGTTCAAGGGATTTTTCGTAATAATCAAGATTTGTTTCAAATCCAATAAACTGCCTGCCTAATTTAACCACTGCAACAGCCGTAGTCCCGCTGCCCATAAACGGGTCTAAAATAATTTGATTTTCCTTTGTAGTGAGCTTGATGAGAAATTCAACAAGCGCGAGTGGTTTTTGAGCTTCGTGAATCCTTATCTCATTTTTTGCATATCCAAACTCAAGCAAGTTAGTTGGGCTTGCACCGTTAATTTTACATTCCTCAACATTGATTGCACCAACTTTGTTTTTTAAAATGTTATCGGTAATAGTAATTTTGTAAGGTTTGAAAAACCAGGCAATTGGCTCATAAATTGGAGCAAGGTTTCCAAGCCGCCACCCTTCCCACTCTTTTAATTCTTTTTTCAGTCCCCTGTTTTCTAAAACATTATTCAATCGTTGTGCTCTGTGATGGGCAGAAGGTTTTTTCCATGCTAAAACATCTTTCAAAAGAAAACCGCTGTTTTCAAAAGCATTAATGACTCTGTGCAGTGTCCTTCTTGCGCCAAATACAAAGGCAGAAGCCCCTTGTTTCATTGTCGGAAAAACTAAAGATGCCCAGTTGTAACACCACTGTTCATATTCTTTCCCAATATTTCTATCCGCCGAGCTCCAACCATTGATTGGTTTGCCTCTCCGTTTGAATCCAGATTTGCCATTTTGCGCAGGGGAAGTGCCTAACAATGCAGAGTTGGTATTGTTATGCAAAACATCCCAATCGTCTAAACATATCCCGTAAGGAATATCCGAGAGAAACAAATCAATTGTTTCTTTTTCAAGTTTTTTAAGATGTTCTAAACAATCAGCATTTGTAATTTTGTTCAAATATTCTTTGTTCATAATGGCATCTCAATATTTATGGCTTTTTCAATGGTCTTGATTTTTGCTTCAATTTTTTCTGCTTTGATTAGCAGTTTGACAGCTTCTTCCTTTGACAGCTTGTGAAAATCCTTAATCTTCTGTCTCCAATAGGCAATACCTTCATTCCCGATTTCTTTGGTCTTTTGAATTTCCAGCACTTTATATTTCTTCAAGATATCGTTGTTCTTGTTGACTATTGCGCAAACGGCTTTATCAATCTCAGCCCAATAAGTTAACGAATTTTGGTGATCTGGAGTTTTTAAAGATTTTTTCAAGCGGCTGCCTGTTTCCCAAAGCGACTTAATATCTTGATTGGTATAAAAGTCCAGCAAGAAATGTAAATGGGTGTAAGAAAGTAAAGTTACATTTTTCTCAACAGCCTGTCCATAAATCTGACTCCTTCTGTTTGGATATTGTGTCAAAGGAGAAACAAGCAGAGCATAATTATTTCCTTTTCTCCAGTCATCCAATGCTTTTACTTTGAAGTCCTTTTGGTTTTTCGCGGTTCTGCTCAATCTGAATGTTTTTGCGTCTCCTACAATAGAATAGTTTTTTGTCTTGCCAAAAACATCAGCAGAATCTCCTCTCGTCCGCAATACTTCCGCTGGAATGCCTAAAAAGTTTAAGGAAAGGGATAAAATTATATCAGAGTATTTTGCCCAAAGCTTTTCTTCGGAACTGTCGTGGACAAACATTTCAGGAAGGATGCCGCATTCAATAATATTTTCACTTAACTGTTTTTGAGTAATTTTGGAAAGGCGACCTTCTAAAATGTCAAAAGCATTTTTCTCTTTTGCTATCTTAAAAATTAAATCTATAATCGTTTTTCTCACTTAAACTCCAACTCCTTGAAATATCAGTTTCTATCCCTTGCATCTCTTTTCACCTTGCTTACTGTAGTATAGTGAATTTTTAAATAATCGGCAATCTCTTTTATTGCAGCCCTTTTTATATTGCCTGCATTAAATCACAGTTGTTCTGGGCTGTCAAGGAGACGATAAGCCAGATAAACTCTACCAATGTATATTTAAACGGTGTTAATGCAAATTGTTACTTTTAATGTGTTAAGAATTTTTATGATTTGCTTGGCAGAATTGAAGATAATACAGTATCAGCATGTGAACCCCGGGGCATCACAGAGTCAAATCTTCATTGTTCACAGCCTTGCCTCGACCATATAAATAAAGCCTTCAACCTCTAAAACCTTATCCCCAGCCTTTACAGCAATGTTTGATACCTTGCTTATAATTTGATACCTTGCTTATAACATGATAGTTTGTAACAATTGCGCCGTCTTGCCTGACAATAAAACCGCTGCCTTTTACCTAAAATTATAACATTTTTTATTTATATCCTTTCATTCTTTGTCTTCATTGCCAAGGGTTGAAAAAAAGAGAAAAAAGGGGGAGAAAAGGGGAATCTCTTTAAAAAAGAAATATTGTTGAATTTTTAACTGGCTGATAACCCTATAAAAATGCACAAAAAGTTGTTGACAAGTGATGGATATTTGCATAAAATAATCAGTCCTACATCAAAATAAAAAGGATTTTATATGGCAGT
>JAHFEP010000237.1 GCA_023248415.1 Nitrospirota bacterium | reverse complement strand
CCTTGCAAAAGATAAAGGATGCAAAAAGGCTTATTGACTCAAAGGGGCTGAAGATAGAGATAGAAGTAGACGGCGGAGTGAAGATTGACAACATAGGCGACATTGCAAAGGCAGGCGCAGACATAATTGTCTCAGGCTCAGGCATCTTTGAAACAAAGGACTATAAAGAGACCATTGCAAAGATGCGGAAGGCAATGGGGTAGCAAAATCTATTTCTCTACCTTAAACTTCAATATCCTGTGCTCATTCACATCCAGTATATACGCATTTCCAGCGCTGTCTACTGCTACATCAGAAGGCTCGTCAAATTGCTCTCTCTCATCCTGCTTCTTTTTCTTCTCCTTACCCCATCCACCGATTAATCTGCCTGTGGAGTCATAGACAAGTATGCGCTTTAATCCCTTGTCTGCAACATAGATATTGCCGTTCTTGGCAAGACCTATCCCCAAAGGTTCATCAAGCTCCTTTTCCTTCCCAAAGCTGAGTGAAAAATTTCCATTGGAATCAAATTTCTGTATCCTCTTATTACCCCAGTCAATTATATATATATTACCGTTTGCATCAATAGCAATATCAGATGGGTCTTTAAAATTACCGTCTTCTTTACCTTTTTTGCCAATAGTCTTTATAGCCTCACCTTTTTGATTGAAAACAACAATGCTGTTCTTGTCCTTGTCAACTGCATATACATTTCCCTTTGCATCAACTGCAATCCCCATAACATCAGATGAGATTGTATTCTTATTCCCGAATTTCGCCAGCAGACTGCCATTCCTATCAAACTTTAATATCCTCTTGTTCTCCTTATCAGAAACATAGACAGCGCCGTCACTGCCAACAGCAATGCCATATGGCTTTTCCATCTCATTATCTTTATCCCCTTTTTTGCCCCACCCTTTTATCAGGCTACCTTCGCTGTCAAAGACCTGTATCCTGTGATTGCCTGTATCTGCAACATATACCAGATTGTCCTGCCCGACTGCTATTCTCTGCGGTGATTTTAATTCACCAGATTTGTCTCCCTTTTTGCCCCAGGATTTGATAAATGCTATCTGTGAAGTTGATGTTGTTTGTACAGCAGGCTGTGATGGCGCTGGCGCAGGTTTTTCAGACTCTGGCTCCTTTGCCGCTACCTTTATCCTGCCTGCCTTTATATCTTCCTTTACCTCCTCCTTTGCCTTATTAAAGAGCTTTATTACCTTTGGCGCATAAAAGTCCTCGTTTAATTTTCTCTCAGGGTCAAGCCTCAATGCCTCTTTAAACTGCTGTTTTGCCTTGTCAGCTTCACTAACACCAATATATGCAAGGCCAAGATGGATGTGTGCATCAATCAAATCATTATTTCTTGAACGCTCCCTGCTCGTCTTTTCAAGTAAATCTACTGCCCTTCTCAGCTCCTCTATTGCCTTTGTGAATTCGCTATCTTCATAATATTTTTTCCCCTTTTCAAGAGGCTCCTTTGCCTTTTCTGCAGAAAAGGAATCATTGGTTATAAATATAAACAGGCTAATGATTATTACAAAGAAAATCTTTCTCATCCAACCCTCCTAAGATAATCCCCCTGTGTCCCCCTTTAATAAAGGGGGATTTAGAGGGACAGGCTGTCTATTTCTTTTCTAATTTCAGGCTGAGATTATTCTTCTTGTTAGGCAATACCTTAATCTCAACCTTGAGTTCTTTAAAACCGTCTCTTACAACCCTGACCCTGTGCAGCCCTTCTAAAACCCTTGGAACAGTAATTGGAGTAGAGCCTATTTCTTTATCATCAAGATATACAACACCCCATGGCTGGGCGTTTATCATCAAAACGCCAAACCCTTCTTTTCTGATCTCTTTTTTAATAAAATTGTGGGCTACATCTGCTGCTTTGTTTTCTTGCACACTAACCTGAGTCGCCCATTCAGGAAAATCATCGTGTTTAAGCACAACATTGTATTCGCCAACAGGAAGATTTGCTATCTCATTCGGTGTATTGCCGGCTGGTTTTCCATTGATAAATATCCTTGCCTTAGGCCTTGACTTTACGCTGATTGAGCCGTACTTCGCAGCAACAGGCTCTATAGGTTTAGGAGGCTCAACCTTTTCTTTCTCTGGAATATTTACCGGAGGCAGGACAGCGGGCTGAACATTTTTCTTATCTTCTTTTGCTGCTGTTCTTGGCCTTCCTTTAATATAAAATAATCCTGCGCCAACAAGAATAACCAAAAGAAGCGCTCCCATTATCATATAACCTGTGCTTGACTGTTTGCTTATTTCTTTTTGCCTGGCGGGTTTTGCCAACTCAGGCTTCTTTGGCTCTGCCTTCTTCTCTGCATCCGGCGCATTTGCCATTGTGCTCATGCTTAATGTGTCTTCAACCTCTGCCTCAGGCTTTGCTGCCTTTAATTCTTTCGGCTGCTCAAGGGTTTTATAATTCCTCAAATCCTTTGCAAATTCCTCCATGCTCTGGTATCTCTTTTCAATCTCCTTAGACATGGCTTTATTTACTATGTAATCTAAAGATGACGGAAGCTGTAGCCTCAGTTTTTTTGGAGGCGTCGGGTGTTCGTGGAGTATTCTGTAGATAACTGTTGTAATGCTCTCACCCGGAAACGCCTTCTCGCCTGTGAGGAGCTCATATAAGATTACACCCATAGAAAAGATATCTGTCCTGTTATCAACCTTTGCGCCCATCACCTGCTCAGGAGACATGTAATTAGGCGTGCCCATTATCTTTCCGACCTGTGTCATATCAGACGAGGCGATCCTTGCGATGCCAAAGTCCATAACCTTTACATATCTTTTATCTACAATCATGATATTTGCAGGCTTGATATCCCTGTGAATAATGCCATTCTTGTGCGCATATCCAATTGCATCGCACACCTGAAGCATTAAGTCTATTGTTTTATCCACATCAGGCAGGTGTTTTGAGTCCACTATTTTGTCAAGTGTATCGCCTTCTACATACTCCATTACAATATAGAAGAGTCCGCCTTCGCCGCCAACATCATAGATTGTAACAATTCCGGGGTGAGACAGCCTCCCTGCAACCTGAGCCTCGCGCCTGAACCGCTTTTTGACCTCCTCTGCATCTTTAGCAAAAAGATTGCTGTCTTCCCTTATTGTCTTTATGGCCACAGTGCGGTCAATTGCTGGGTCCTTTGCCTTATATACAAGGCCCATTGCGCCCTGGCCAATAGTCTTAATAATCTCGTATCTTCCGATTTTATCTGGCATAGTTATAAATTGAAAAACACTAATTAGCGTCATTGCGAGCAAAGCGAAGCAATCCCATCCTTGAGATTGCTTCGGGCTATCGCCCTCGCAATGACAGTATTTTTTGGCCGCTCACTATTAGTTTTTTATTTGCAGCCTGTTGCTGCCATATTTTTCATCGCAGATACAAAACCTCTTTCATTTAATATAATCTGTAAAAATGCCTCTACTATCTGCGGGTCAAACTGGGTGCCTGCATTCCTTTTTAATTCTTCAATGGCATCAGACAAATCCCTCGCCTTTCTGTAATGTCTGTCAGTTGTCATGGCATCATAGGCATCTGCCACAGTAAGTATCCGTGCAATAAATGGTATTTCCTCACCTCTAAGACCGTCTGGATAGCCGTCTCCGTTATAGTGTTCATGATGATGCCGGATGACAGGAATAATACTCTCAAATTGTTTTATTGAGCTCAATATCCTTGCGCCATGTAAAGGGTGCTCCCTTATTATTCTTAAATCCTCCTCTGTAAAGATGTCAACCTTTTCCAGAACGGTGTCAGATATGCAGATCTTTCCAATATCATGCAGAAGAGAACATATTTTCACGCTTTCCAGAAAATCATTGGAGTTATCAAAACGGCTTGCTATTGAAAGGGCGTAACCCAACACCCTCTCAGAGTGTCCTGCTGTCCACGATGATTTTCCGTCAAGAACAGTTGCAAGGGATTTTATAGTGCAGTTGAGCATTTCCTGAAGGTTTGCATTTGCCAGCTTAAGCTGATTTGTCTTGTCAAGGATGGAGTCTGACATTTGGTTAAATGTTGCAGCGAGTTCCCCTATCTCATCTTTCCTGTTTATAGTTATTTTGTTATTTAAATAGCCCTTTCCAAACTCCTCTGCCTTCTTCCTCAATTCCTTTAAAGGAGATGTCAGCCGCCATCCAAGATAGACGCTCAGGAAAATAGCAAAGGAAAGGGATGCAGCAATTAAAACCAAGAGCCTGTTTTTAAAATTATAAAGCTGGCT
>JAHFEP010000084.1:4199-11598 GCA_023248415.1 Nitrospirota bacterium | reverse complement strand
GAACAACTGCAAATCCCTATAAATGGACTCTCGGTGGTGTTGGCAGGATATTGACCAACGAGAGTTCTCCTGCTAATTGGCAGTGGAGCACAGTAATTGACAACATTGGACCCGTTACCTCATCCGTTGCAAAGCTATATAATAAAAGGACTAAAGCCTTATGGTTATTTTTTGGTGAAGGCAGGTCTTATTATGTAGCAGACGACAGCATAGATGACCCGACTACCCAAAGGAAGTTATTTGGCATTAAAGACCCCTGTTACTCCTTTACAGGTAATGGAGGTTTTATACCAGGCTGTACCTCTCAGGCCGGCGTCTTAACCAATATAACTAATATTGCCAATGTGCCTTCAGAGACTGTTGCTAACTCCTCAGGCTTTAATGGCTGGTATATCAATATGGATATTAGCGGGAACTATCAATATGCTGAGGGCGACCCTCCTGTTAATGTTACAAAGAACTATGGGGCTGAAAGGGTAATCACAAGTACAATTGCAACAACCGCGGGTCTTGTATTCTTTACATCATACAAGCCGTATACAGATGTATGCTCAATTGGCGGCAAGACCTTTATATGGGCAGCAAGGTATAATACAGGCGGCGACCCATCTGCTTTATTAAAAGGAAAGGCAATAGTTCAGGTCTCTACAGGCAGCATTGAAGAGGTAGACCTGGCAACCGCCTTTAATCAATCAGGCGATAATAGAAAATCAGATGCAGCAATGGAAGGCGCGCCCCCTACTGACAATCCACCTGCAATGCTGGAACCGCCAGAGGCTTTAAAGCGTATACTGCATATTAAAGAGCGATAAGGATGATGGATAACCGCGGCATATCATTAATAGAGTTGGTAGTTGTTGTAACAATTATCGGCATACTTGCTGTTGCATTGGGGTTTTCATTTCAGGGCTGGCTTGGCAAATACAGGGTAGAAACGCAAATAAGGGAGATGCAGGCAGATCTGGAAAATGCAAAGGCAAATGCAGGGTTAAGAAAAAGGTCGTATTTTATAAACCTTGCAGCAACATCGTATGCAATATACGAGGATGACAACCCTGCGCCTGATGGAGACGGGACACTCAATACTGCATTGGATAGACTAGTGCTGACAAAAACTCTGGACACACGGTATCCTATTACATGGAACAATATTGCAAATACGCAATTAGAGTTTTCTACAAGAGGGTTTTTAAACCCAAGCGACAGAAGAACAATGTGTATCTTTTCAGATTTAGAGCCAGACTATGACTGTATGGTGCTTAGCGAAACGAGGATAAATGTTGGCAGAATAACAACACAGGATACTGCTGGAGGGGTATGTGATGACGCAAACTGTGTTCAAAGATAAAAAGGGCATGTCATTAGTTGAGGTAATGATAGCATTGGTTATACTCCTTCTGGTCTTTCTTGCCTTAATGCAGACTGCAACACTTGGCATTGAATCAAATATGCTGAATATCCTGAGGGAAGAGGCAATAAAGATAGGAGATGAGAGGATGTCTGCACACAGGAATACACCATTTAAAAATGCCTTTTTAAACGATACAAACGGCGCCTCAAACAGTCCAGGTTGCTGCTTTGCAGATGATGATGTTGACCCGGATACTGCCGGTAACCAGAATGTAATTACAAGGTCTTTTAGGAATGTTGATGTTGATTTTACAATAACAAGAAGGATTGACAACCTCTCCACAGACAACAAGAATATAGAAATCAGGGTAAGCTATGACTGGAAAGAGAGGAATGCAGTAAACGGCAATCCTTACACATATACCATCACAACCGTAATGAAGAGGCCGGGTGACCAATCATGATTAAGCGGGAAACAGGATATACATTAGTAGAGCTATTAATAGCAATGGTCATCTTTGTGCTTGCTATTGCAGCAGTATCAAGGCTATATGTTGATATGCTTTCGCAATTCAAACAGCAGGGCAAGATAGCAGAGACCAACCTGGAGGGTATTATTGGCCTTGAAACCTTAAGACGAGATATTGAACATGCAGGATATGGGCTGCCGTGGAATATGGGCGGAGCTGTTTATTTAGAAGCTGTTAATGATGCAACGACAGTCCAGGATGAGACTCTATATAATGATTCCCCGGCTGCTGTGCCAAGGGGTATTATTGTTGGAGAGGGAGACGGATTAAATGGCAGCGATGTCCTTGTAATAAAAGCCGCTAATGTTGCAATGAATGATGCATCCCAGAAATGGACTAATGTAAGAAGAGATAAGACCACGGGCACTGTGTTAGTAAGGGAATGGACAGAAAACAGGGAAAAACTCGCAAATAATGACAGGGTAATTGTCCTTGATTCCTCCAGTTCTGTTGAATCTAACACAAGAAGCCTTAAGGTAGATGTAGCAAGTTTTTACACTCTATATAATGCAGTTGGAGGCCCTGATAATGATAATTTATTAAACCCTGCTTTTGCGCCGCCAGCAGCGCCAGCAGATGGTTCAGACGCAACATACATTGTATATGGTATTGCACCTGATACCACTGCAGCTTTGCGAATGCCCTTTAACAGGGCAGACTATTATATTAGAAGGCCTGCAGCTCCAGATATGCCGACACAGTGCGCCAATAGTCCGCTTGTTGGCGTCCTTTATAAGGCAACGATTAACCACGGTGATGGCGCCCTGACTCCTTTGCCTATCCTTGACTGTGCGGCGGATATGCAGGTGGTTTTTGGATTGGATATGAATGCGTTGTCGGCAATTGAAGATTGGACAATCGGAACGATTTCCAATGGCGATGGCAGCGTTATAGCTGATACAGGAGGCGTCGAACTCGCTGCCATTGCAGATGTGACGGCTACATTGGCTGACCCCTCATTACTCAGAAGCCGGATAAAAGAGGTAAGGATATATATTTTAGCACATGAAGGACAATTGGATGTAAATTATACATTTAATAATTTTTCAGGATGTCCAACATGCATCACGGTTGGTGAATCTGCTTTATTGGGACGGAACTTTGACCTTTCTGCAATTGCCAATTATCTAAACTATAGATGGAAGGTCTATACACTAATTGTGAAACCAGAGAATCTAAGGGCTATACCGTAATGAAACAGGTAATTAGAGGTGAGAAAATGGAAAGAATGATTACATATAATAGAACTAAGAAGAGTTACAAAAAGATTACTATCACCAGCCTATGGAACGAAAAAGGTGTTGCCCTTGTAATGGTATTAATAATCTCTGCAATTTCGCTTGCCATGATGGCAGGATTATTGTATATGATAACATCTGGAACCCAGATATCAGGTCTGGAGAGGAGATATAAAATTGCCCGTGAGGCTGGCATAGGCGGTGGAGGCATTGCCTATGAGATTATTGACTCGCGAATTGTTACCGCTGCCTCACTTGCAACTGAATTTAGCTATCTTAGTACCTTTACTGTTACTGCCACTGACGCCTGTTTAAATGCTAAACTACTTACAAAAACAATCGACTGGCCTATTACCTGCGATAAATCAGTAAGTATTAATCCAAGCACCTCAACAACTTATGATATGAGTTTTATTCTCGGAGGATATACAATCTATGGAAAGATAGTTGATACAGTCTTGGGCAATACCAGCGGAGACGGGGATTTAATAAGATCAGGTGTGGTTACCACAGAAAACGCATCTGTACAGAAGATGCCATATTTTTACACAGTTGAGGTAGCTGCTCAGTCAACAAATAGCCCCTCTGAAAGGGCAAAGCTTTCTATATTGTATCAATATTGATGACTATATATTATGCATAAATTCTTATTGTATATAACCCTATTTCTAATAATATCGTGTTCATCAGAAAAAGGAGAGGTGGGCAGTAAAAAATCATCGGCAGTTGACAAAAAAAATATTTCAGAAACCATACAAGTTCCTGCTGCTGTAACGAGCGCCTCTTATTCATTAGAGATTATTCCTGCAGATGCATCACGAAATTCAACTCTATCTTTAATAACAAAGGGCTTTGAACTTAAGGATGCGAAGATTGAATGGCTGGTAAATGGAGACTCTGTTGCAAGTCCTTCACCTGAATGGTTAAAGCTATCAGAGGTCAAAAAGGGGAGCAATGTTCAGGCAAAGGCAACAATACAGGATAAGGAGATATTTTCAAATACCATACTAATAAAGAATGCACCCCCTGAAATAAGCAAAATAAAGTTTACCCCTGAGATCTTTAAACCCGGTGATGTCTTGGGTGTAGATGTAGCTGGAAATGATATTGATGGTGATAAAGTCACCTTTATTTATGAATGGACAAAAAACAAAGAACCTGCCGGCAGTGATAAGCAGATTGGGGCTCCGATTAAGCGCGGGGATAAGATTTCTGTTAAAATAACCCCCTTTGATGGCGAGGCATATGGAAAACCGATTGTCTTGCAGAGGGATGTAAAAAATGTATCTCCAATAATTAATGAGCATACGAATTTTAATTTTAATGGAAAGACTTATACATATCAGGTTAACGCGACTGACCCGGATGAAGACACTCTAACCTACTCGCTCAAATCCGCGCCTGCTAACATGGCTATTGACCCTAAAACAGGAGCCATACGATGGGATGTCCCTCCTGATGTAAAAGGAAAAACTACTTTTACAGTTTCTGTTACTGACGGTAATGGCGGTGAGGCAACACAAAGCCTCACCTTTGAGATAAAACAATAAAATATTATCAGTCAAGGCAGGTGATTTCTATGCGTAAAATCAAGCTTGTAAGATGCACCCTCGGCAAGGAAGGGGACGACATAAGGGATGATGGCGATAATGTCCGCTATGTCCCTTTAGAGGAGTTTAATCTGTGGAGCTTTTTGATGGAGCAGAAGCACGGCTTCCAGATAAAGAAAAAAGAGGCATCCCTCTGGTTTGATGATGATGTGTATGAAGACTGGCAGAAGAATTATCAAGAAGAGAGGCTGGAACGCGTAAAGGAGCTTGTTATTAACTGGTATTCCCCTGAAGACGATGCTGTCCTGCCTATCAGGAGATATATATCAGAAAAGGATTTTGAGCGCGTAAAGGATATTCTGATGAACCACTATCCTGACACTGTTGTCTATGAAGGTAAAAGCGAGTTTACAATGAAAGAGGTTGAAGAACGGCAGGGTTATTTTGTCAGAAAGGCAGGGTAAACCCCGCCCATGCAACATGGGCTGGACAAATTGTGCCCACCCCTTAAAGGGGAGGGTTAGGGTGGGGATGGGTTAAAGAGGAGACTAACAGGCTGTTGAAAAAGTTATCAACAGCCTTTAATCTGTGTAATCTAATCTTTTATCTGTGTAATCAGAGATTGTTGAGTTTTCCAACAATCTGTTAATAAACTATAACTGTAAGGGCAGACCGCTGTGTCTGCCCTTTTTTATTGCTTTTTTTCCTGTGGGTTATATGGTAAAATATAATCAAAGATTGAAAAAAATGGAGGCGCCTTTATGTTAGTAGAGTATATTCTTGGAACAATAGAAGATGCGGAGTATAAAAAATTAGAGGATGGCAGAAGGAAATACTCAGGCAAGCTGGTATTGCCAATGTTATAACAAAAAAATAAATAAAGGAGACAAGAAAATGATTGTTTTGGATAAGGAAAAAATAATTGGCAGTTTGCGTGACTTACCAGAAAAAAGTACAATTGAAGAGGCAATGGAGCGTTTATATTTGCTTGCAAAGATTGAAAAAGGAATTTTTCAAGCAGATGAGGGTCAATGTGTTTCTCACGAAGAAGCAAAAGAAAAAATGAAAAAATGGCTAAGATAAAATGGACACCGCAATCTCTGGATGATATTGAAGCTATAGCAAATTTTATTGCAAGGGATTCAGATTATTACGCACAGATGTTTACTACAAAAGTTTTTGACACAGCAGAACGCCTGGAATTATTTTCTGAATCTGGGCGGATTGTTCCAGAATTAAATCGCAAAGAAATCAGAGAAATTATTTTTGGTAATTACAGGATAATCTATAGAACAAAAGAAGACTTAGTAGAAATACTCACAGTTTATCACTCATCAAGGTTGCTCGATATCAATAGAATAGGAAGCTTGTTATAACAAATCAATCCAGAGGATGGCAAAAGGCCGCCACCTCTGATTTCAGGCGATGACAGGAATAAGGCTTAGAGGATAAAAAAATAAAACTTGGAAAAGTCCGTAATTACAAAGATAAGATTAGCTGAAAATATAGATTTACCCGCCTTTTACGGTGGCCATGATGCAAATCTCCGGCTTATAGAGGAGCTATTTGGTGTAAAGGTTGTGGCGAGGGGAGATGAACTGTCCATTGAAGGCGAGACAGAGGCAGTAGAGAAAATAGAAAATCTGATAGCAGATATAAATGAAATGGCTGACAGCGGGTTCTCTTTAAAGCAGGAGGATGTTGCCTTTGCAATAAACTCTATTAAGAGAGAGCCAAAGGTCTCTGTAAAAAAGATTTTCTTAGACACTATCCCTGTATCATCAAAAAAGAGATTTATCACGCCAAAGTCTGCTAATCAGCGCAAATATGTTGAAGCAATACGCAAGAATGATATTGTAATTGGCATCGGACCTGCTGGAACAGGCAAGACCTATCTTGCTATGGCAATGGCTGTCTCTGCATTAGTAAAAAAAGAGGTGAGCAGGATTGTGCTTGCAAGGCCTGCTGTTGAGGCAGGGGAAAAGCTTGGGTTTTTGCCCGGAGATATATTTGAGAAGGTGCACCCATATCTTAGACCGTTATATGATGCCCTCTTTGATATGATGGAGTTTGATAAGGCAAACAGGCTTATAGAACGCGGCACGGTTGAGATAGCGCCGCTTGCCTTTATGCGCGGCAGGACATTGAATGACTCCTTTGTTATCTTAGATGAGGCGCAGAATGCAACATCTGAGCAGATGAAGATGTTTTTAACAAGGCTCGGCTTTAATTCAAAGGCAGTTGTAACAGGCGACATCACACAGGTTGATTTGCCCCGTGAGCGGGTCTCTGGCCTGATTGAGATTCAGGAAATCTTGAGCAATGTAAAGGGCATTAGCTTTGTATATTTCACAGAGAAGGATGTTGTAAGGCATAAGCTTGTCCAGCAGATAGTCAAGGCTTATGAAAAACACTTAGAAAAGATTGGGAAGGATAAAGGAGATTCACGCAGATGAGTTTTAAGATAAACCTTAACTGGATTAATAAAATAGCAGAAGACAGATTATGGCCGACTTTACTCCTTGGGATTTCAATTGTGCTTCTTTTGGGGTTTCTCCTTATTCCGGGCGGCATGTTTTCTGCTCCGAGATTGATGATAGGAGATGTTGCTCAAAAAAGCATAAAGGCGCCACTTGATTTAATAGTGCATGATGAGGCAACAATAAAAAAGAACCAGAAGAAGGCTGAGGAGTCTATTCTTTCTATATACGATTTTGATGCCAATGCTGCT
>JAHFEP010000084.1:0-4099 GCA_023248415.1 Nitrospirota bacterium | reverse complement strand
TCAAAAAAGCATAAAGGCGCCACTTGATTTAATAGTGCATGATGAGGCAACAATAAAAAAGAACCAGAAGAAGGCTGAGGAGTCTATTCTTTCTATATACGATTTTGATGCCAATGCTGCTGTCCAGATGCAGATAAGGCTTGCCTCAGGCTTTGATGATATGCGTATTGCATCAGCAGAATATAAAAGAGGGGAGATTAATGCAAAGGCGATTCAGGCCAGAGAGACAGCCTTTGCTGAAAAGCTCGGAATTCCTGTATCTGCAGCTACACTCAAAACGTTTCTTTCAATTGACTACAACAAGGATGCTCAGGATAAGCTCATAAAGATATTGACTGCTGTAATGGAAAAAGGGATTGTTGCGGACAGATACCTCCTTGAAGCAGATAAGGAGAAAGGGATAATTGTCCGCACCATTGGAGACAATAGGGAGAGCCATGTAAGGAACCTCGCTAATATCCCTGATGTAAAAGAGGCAAACCAGCAGCTCCTCAGCCTTGCTGCGTCTCTTTTCCCTGCTTCAAATAATGCTCTTAAAAATGCCGTCTCTGAGCTTTGCGCTAAAATGCTCGGCCAGAATCTCATATTTAATAAGATTGAGACAGAGGCGCGGAAAAAGGAGGCTGTTGCCAATGTAAAACCGCTCTTTTATAAAATAAAGAAAGGCGAGATAATATTAAAGAGCGGCCAGCGGGTTACAGAGGAGCATATAACAATCCTTGAGGAAATCGGCAAATATCAGAGAAAGAGTTATCTTTTTCAGGTCTTTTTTGGCATTATTCTTATTGTCTCTTTAATAATCTATACCTTTTACAGAGATATAATGAGGTATAAAAATTATCTTCCCTTTGACCTGTCAAAATTCCTACTGATGGGAATACTTTTAGTTGGCAATGTGGCTATAACAAAATTCTTCTATTTTCTGTTAGACTCATTTGCAGAAAAATATGAGTTTATAAATAACACGGATATTATATTCGCTATCCCGGTTGTAATCGGCCCGATGCTCACTGCCATCCTGTTTGACATTCACATCGCCATTGTATTTTCATTTATAAACAGCCTTTTTATGGGAATGCTGATAAGGGAAGAGCAGTTTTATGTCCTCTTCTCATTTATTGGCGGCATTGTTGCCGCCTTTAGCGTTATTCAATGCAAGAAAAGGTCTGCACTGCAAAAGGCCGGGCTCTTTGTCGGCCTTATCAATGTTTTTTTAGTTATTGCAATAAATCTTTATAATGCCACGCTCTTTTCAATTAAGGGGCCGATTGATATTGCCTTCGGACTTTCTGGCGGTTTTATTGGATCAATAATGGTATCAGGGCTGCTATCGCTTTTAGACGCCCCATTTAAGATAACAACAAATTTTAAGCTCCTTGAGCTTCTTGATTTAAACCAGCCAATATTAAGGCAGCTCTTTGTAGTAGCCCCAGGCACATATCATCACAGCATGGTAGTAAGCACGTTATCAGAATCAGCAGCAGAGGTAATAAAGGTCAATCCACTATTGACAAGGGTTGCGGCATATTATCATGATATTGGCAAGGTAACAAAACCAGTATATTTTATAGAAAATCAGGCAGGCAGCGTAAATAGACATGATAGCCTTATCCCAAGCATGAGCAGCCTTATACTTATATCCCATGTAAAGGATGGTGTGGAGCTTGCTAAAGAGCATCGGCTTCCAAAGGAAATAATTGATATTATCCATCAGCATCATGGAACGCGGATTATCACATACTTTTACAGGAAGGCACTGGAAGACCACAATCAAAGCCTGCCGCCTGTCAATGAGATGGACTACAGGTATCACGGCCCGAAGCCTCAGACAAAGATTGCGGCAATAATTATGCTTGCTGATGCAGTTGAGGCTGCGTCACGGCTTTTGATAGAGCCAACGCCGTCTCGGATTTCTAATCTTGTTGAAAAGATAATTAAGGATATATTTATTGATGAGCAGTTAAATGAATGCGATTTGACATTAAAGGACCTTCGTGCAATAACAGAGAGCTTTATAAAGGCGCTGACAGGCATATTCCATCACAGGATAGACTATCCTGGCATGAAGATTTCTGATTATAGCGAGGCTAATGAAGATACTGATAAAAAACAGGCAGAGAAAGATAAAGGTAAGATTAGAGAGATTAGAAGGATTGGCCAGAAAGGTTCTGAAGGCGCTGGGACTTACTGACAGCGAGTTGAGCATCCTCTTAGTCAACGACACTCAGATGCAGGAGCTGAACAGGCTGTATCGCAGCAAAGACAAAACTACAGATGTCCTATCCTTTTCCATGAACGAGGGTGATTACTCTGATATAAATACAAATCTTCTTGGCGATATCGTTATCTCTCTGCCGGCTGCAAAAAGACAGGCAAAGGAAAAGGGGCATGGCATTTATGATGAGATCGCTATTCTGCTCATTCATGGCATACTTCATCTGCTCGGCTATGACCATGAAAAAGGAGGGAAAGAAGAAACCCGTATGAGGAGAATGGAGAAAAAGATACTGGAGGCAGCGCAGTAATCATCATGAAACCAAAAAACTGGCTTGAAAGCATTAATCTTGCAATTGAGGGGATTTTATATGTGGCTAAGACCCAGAGGCACATGCGCTATCACTTTTGGGTTGCTGCTGCGATTTTAATCTTCAGCCTCTTTCTTAGTATCACAAAATTGGAGTTTCTTATCCTTACCTTTGCCATCCTTTTTGTCCTCTTTGCAGAGATGATAAATACTGCCATTGAGGTTACAGTAGACCTTCTGTCGCCAGACTATAGCAAACTTGCAAAGATTGCAAAAGACACTGCAGCAGGCGCAGTGCTGATCGCATCTATTGGCGCTGTTGTAACAGGCTACTTAATCCTTTATCCTCACTTAAGGGAGCCCTTTACAAAGGGTATAGAATTTGCCAAAAACAGCCCTGAACATATCACATTTATTGCGCTGGCAATTGTTATAATTGCAGTAATAATGAGCAAGGCCTATGCAAAGAAAGGAAGGCCGTTATACGGCGGCATACCGAGCGGTCATGCAGCAGTCGCATTTGCCATCTGGGTTGCTGTTACATTTATTACAAGGAATGCCTTAATTTCAATCTTAATATTTACACTTGCATTGGTAGTAAGCCACAGCCGCATTGCATTGGGCGCGCATACAGCATTTGAGGTAATTCTTGGCGCTTTTTCTGGCGCTTTGATTACACTGTTATTGTTTCAGTTGTTTGGGTAAATTATGTCTTTTCAAAACATACTGCAACCTTTAATAAAGGATGTTGATGGCGCTATCGGCATTATCTTTGTAGATGCTGACGGCGAGGCAATAGACCACTATTCAAGGATACCTGAGCATGATATGAAATTATTAGGCGCCTATAAAAGCATTATAATAAAAAATATTCAGGAAACCTCAAACAGGCTTGAGCTCGGCAGCATAAGAGAGATTGTAATTTTTCTTGACGAGGCTGTTTTAATCCTATCCCCGGTTTCAGAGGGCTATTTTCTGCTGCTCTTTATGCAGCCTCAGTCAAATCTCGGCAAGGGCATTATAAGGCTTAAAGAGACGATTAAAAAGGTTAGAGAGGAATTATAGAGTGGGTATTTTAGATATCTTTAAAAAAGGTTTAGAAAAAACAAAGGGCGGATTCGTAGCAAAGGTTGAATCCCTTGTGCTTGGCAAGAAACAGATAGACAAGGAGCTGCTTGATGAGCTTGAAGAGATACTCATAGGCGCTGATGTGGGCGTTAAAACAACTACTGCGCTTATAAAAAGGATTGAGGAAAAGGTTCAGAGAAAGGAGCTTGATGACCCTGCAAAATTGATTGCCTATTTGAAAGATGAGATAAGAGAGATATTTGGGAGGGTAGACAGCAGGCTGAATATAGAATCTACAAGGCCATTTGTAATACTGGTTATTGGCGTGAATGGCGTGGGAAAGACTACTACCATAGGCAAGCTGGCATATAGATATAAGAAAGAGGGCAAGGATGTGCTCCTTGCTGCCGGCGATACATTCAGGGCTGCTGCCATTGAACAGCTTGAGGCATGGGGTAAAAGAGTTGGCGCTGATGTGATAAGGCAAAAGCCTGGCGCAGACCCATC